>JALGWA010000090.1 GCA_025774425.1 bacterium | reverse complement strand
GGTACTCATCGATCAGTATGTAGCGGAATCGCCCGCTGACTCTCTCCAGAAGGCCGGTGTCGGCCCGCAGGAATCTCACCGGCATGACGATGAGATCGTCGAAATCCAGTGCGTTGTTGGCCCGGAGCCCCTTTTCATACGCCCTGTACAGGTCGGCGAGCATGCGGTCGGAGAGCGCTCCGGCCGCGAAGTCGTCCGGCGTGATGAGCTGTGACTTGATCGCGCTTATCCGCGAGAGAATCCTGGACACCGAACCCGTCTTCCCGGCGCGACCGCGGCCCTTGAGTATGTGCTTGAGGAGCGCCGCCTGGTCATGTTCGTCGTAGATCGTGAAGTTGGCGGCCAGGCCGAGAGCGGCGGCTTCGTATCTCAGCAGGCGGGCGCAGATCGAGTGGAAAGTCCCGACCCACATCCCCCGAGCGACGTCACCTACAAGCGAGACCACTCGGTCGCGCATCTCCCCCGCGGCTTTCCTCGTGAAGGTGACGGCGAGGATTTCGTGGGGGCTCGCGCCGGCCGAACCGACGAGATAGGCGATTCTGTAGGCCAGTATCCGGGTTTTCCCCGTTCCCGCCCCGGCGAGCACAAGCAGCGGGCCCTCTGTCGATGTAACGGCCTCGCGTTGTGGAGGATTGAGGTCACCGAGGAGATCCAACTAGAAGTCTCCCCCCAGAGTGAAGTGGACTCGCCGCTGCGCCGGGCCGCCGAAGTCGGTCCCCCATGCGAAATCCAGCCTCATGAGGAGATAGGAGAAGATCATCCTGAAACCGAACCCGTACGCCGCGTGGAAGTCCTCGAGGCGCTCCGTGCCGTCGGGGTAGGCCCGTGCGAAACGGAAGTCCTTGAACTGCCCGCGCCAGGCGCCGCCGATGTCGAAAAACAACACGCCCCGGATGCCCCCGAGCAACAGCGGAATTGGGCCGCGCATCTCGAGACGGTCGATGAACGGGTAGCGGAGCTCTACGTTCGCCAGGGCCATGTTATTGCCCTCGAACTCGAAGTCGGGATACCCCCTCAGGGTGTACCCGCCGCCCAGCGTGAAGACCGCCGCGTCAGCGCCCTGGCTGGTGGCCCCGATAAGGCGGAAAGCCAGCGACGTGCTCGGCGTAAATCGGAAATACTTCCTGAAGTCCACGTAGCCGTTGTTGTAGTTGATATCGCTGCCCAGCACGTCGACGACGCTCTTCTCGAAGGTCAACATGTATCTCGTGCCGCCGACCGGGCCCATCCTCCCCCAGATCGTGTTGTCCTTCACATAGGAAACCCGGATGGAATAGACGTCGTCAGCGGTGCGCGTCGTGACCACGGGCTCGGGCAGGTACTCGGAGCCTTCCGCGTAGATCTCACGATCGATCCTCTGCGCAGTGAAGTCGACCTCGACGCGCCTGTACTTGTCGAAAGGGTAGGACAGCACGACGAGCCCGCCGTAGTTCCGTTCCGAGAAGAAACGGTTCACCCTGCCTTCCCCGATCGGGATTCCCATGGTGGTCCGGCTCGCATAGTAGTAATTCTTGAAGTGGAAGACTCCCACGCCGTAGTTCGTGCGATGCTTGAGATAGTTGTAGATCCCCAGGAAGTCCGTCTCCTCGAAGGAAGAGAAGAACTCGGTGGCGATCGAGATCCTGTGGTTGCCGAGCACGTCGCTCACCGCGATCTGCGTGAACCCTCCGAGGCCGTAAGCCGTGCTGTACTGGAAGGAGCCGCCGACCCAGTCAGGCGTGAAACGGACACGGTACCGCTTGACTTCGTACTCCAGGGCCTGCTCTATGATGGAACTGTCGACGATGCCGGGCGCGACGTCGATCACAGGCGGCGCAAAGGCGACCGTGCTGCGCTCTTCGAGCCACGGGGCCGCCCACTCCCAGTCGTCCTCCTTCTGCTTCCTCACCACTTCGAGGTTCTCCGCGGGGTTCTTTATCTGGAAGACATCCCAGCCCGCTTCGTTGAAGCAGGCGAAGGCGATGCGATTGCCCTGTCTGGACCACGAGGGGGTGAAGATGCCCCCGAGTACGTTGGTTATCTGCGCGGTCGTCGAGTCGCGGAAGTCGTATATGTACAGATTGTAAGTGCCGTCCCTGTCGGACACGAACATCAGTTTGCTGCCGTCTTCCGACCACACCGGAGACAGATCCTCGGACGGGCAATAGGTCACCCTGTCGGTCACTCCACGTTCTATGTCGAGGACGTAAATATCCCGCGTCGGCTTGACGTTCGGTCCCACGCGCGAGAGCTGGCAGAGCGAGTCAACGCAGCCCGGGGCTATCGCGGAGAAAGCGAGCCTCCGGGCGTCCTTCGAATAGGCGATGGCGGAATACTCGAGGGCTCCCGAATGGATCTCCTCGATCTCGCCCGTGTCCACGTCCACGGAGTAGATCCCTGCGGCGCCCCTCCTGCTGCCCACGAAGGCGATCGACTCGCCGTCGGGTGACCAGGCGGGATAGCTCATCGTGTCGAATTCCGGCTGGAATCTCTTCATCCTCCGCCCGTCCGGCACGCCGATGATGTACAGGGCGTCGCCCTTGCCCCGCTTGCTGACCAACGCGACGCTTCTGCTGTCGGGAGACCATGAGAAAGTGCTCCTCAGGCTGTGAAACGACTCGAAGTCCCGCGACCGCTGGCCCTTGACCAGGCGCCCGATCTCGCGGCCGTCGATCGCCGACATCACGTAGATGTCGAAGTAGCCGCTCTTGTCGGATAGGTAGACGATCATCTGCCCGTCCGGGGAGATCGCCGGCATGCCGTTTATGAATGACTTGCCGTCCCTGTGATCCGTCAACCGCTGGGCCACGTCGTCGGGATCATCCTTGGTCGAGACGTCGGGCCAATAGCGCTCGCGCAGATAGTCGGAATAGGATTTCGTGAGACCCTGCGTGTCCACGCCGATCGTCTTGATCAGGGCGGCGTCGATGTTCCTCGTCGTCGCCACCGACTGCAGGATATCCGGTATCTTCTCGGGTCCGTACTTGTCGGCGATGTACTTGATCACGGACTGGCCCTGCTTGTACGCGAGGTAGCCGTACACGTCGTACTGGAGCGGGAAATAGTAGCCGTGGATCGTAGCGTCGCGCATCACCATCTCCGCTTCCGTGTCCCATGAGGAAGCCTCGAACTCGGGAATGCCCTCCATGAACCACAGAGGCAGATGGAACAGATACTGCCGCGTGAAAATCGACTCCAGGAGGCCGCCGTAGACGATGTCGAAAGTGAAGACATGCGTCAGCTCGTGGTAGACGAGATGCCTCAAGTTTTCATAAGAGCCGTCGAAATGTATGACCACCCTGTTCTTGAATATCTCCGTGAAGCCCTCCGTCCCTTCCTCGAGGAGGCTCGTCGTCACATTGGTCTGCTGGAAATCGTGGTGCGACGCATAGACGATTATCGGCGTCCGCTTCTTCAGCTGGTGCCTGAGGTGCGAGCTCAGCGAATCGTAGGACGCGTCCGCGATCACCGCCACCCGCCTGGCGAGGTCTTCCTCGCCCTCATAGTAGTAGATGTCAAAGTGTTTGGAGGAGAGAATCGCCCAGTCGAAGACCTTGTACTGCACCTTGTTCTTGCCGAAACCCGAAGCGAGCGTAGGGATGGACACGAGCAGAAGCAGCACGAGGCAGACCCGCTTCATTCCGCACCCTGTCTGGCTAGTACCCATACCTGAACTTGAGGTCGACGTCGAAATAGCCAAGCCCTCTTACGGTGCCCGTCTCGCCCTCGACCGTGAACTTGTCACTCAGCCTGTACTCGACCTGGAGCCGCCGCTCGGGCTCGTCGAGTCCCCTCTGCGTCAGCTTGGCGGCGTCGCCGTACAAGGTCCCCAGGGACTCGGTGTACTGCAGATAAATATTGTCCGTCACGTACTTGCCGAAGGTCACGCGGGTCGACAGGACCACGTCCCCGGCCGCCGCCCCTTCGCCGATCTCGATGCCGAACCGATCGAGTTTGAGCTCCCGGGCGACATCGCTTCCGAAGCGGTTCAGAAGCGCCATCCCCCAGGACTCGAGCAGCGCCCGCCCGAAGGCTTCCCCGCCCGCGGCCTCTCCGGGGCCGCTGACCCTCCTCAGAGTCAAGGCCTCGAAGATCTGCGTCTCGCTCCAGCCGCTCTCGGAGGTCGCCGAGACGTCCATGTTGTCCAGAAAGCCGCTCACCGTCACGTCTACCTTCTCGTCGAGCACCCGCGCCTCCGCCTCCAAGTTAATATACGCTTTTTTTATGCTCGTGACATCACTCAATCTCACTTCGCCGCGGACAATCTTGAACAGGTTGTTGTAGAGGGCGAACGTGCCCCTTATCGTGTTAAGGGTGCCCAGCACGAGGAGACCCTCGCCCGACCGCCTGACATTGAGCGTTCCCTGTACCTCTGCCTCTATATCGTCCCCCCTGACCCAGAACTTGTTGGGAATCTCGATCTCGACGTTCATCAGCCAGCCGGGAAACCTCGTGGGCCCGAAGAAACCGCCCCCGCCCTGGACATCGCCGAGCCTGACGAGGTACTCCCCCTCGTGAATCTTGAGATCACCTTCCAGGTTGGGGATCCATACGCCCGGCTCCACCTCCGACCTGCCGATCGTCACGTTCCCGCTCAGCCTGACGAAAAAGTCCTCGTACTCCGAGACCCAGAAGTCGCTGAACGTCAAAGCGACGTTCCAGTCTTCGAAGCCGAGACCGACGATGGAGAAGTAGCCGGAACCCTTGAGAGCCCCCTCTTCGGCCTCGAACCTCTCTATCGTGAACTTCCTTCCCTCCGCCGCGACCCTGAGGTATATGTCCCTCAGGTCCTGGGCGACCCCCGCCAGCCTGATGCGGGCCCCCGCCAGTTCGACATAACCTTCGAAGTAGGGGTCCCTCGCCGTGCCCGTGATCCTGAGATCGACATCGTACCTGCCCTGGCACTCCTTGAGGCGCGCGAACACGTCCGCGAGGAGCCCCAGATCCCCGTTCTCGACCCTGACGTCGAGGTCGATCGGTCGCCGGAGAAGCGAGACCGAGAAGGGCATCACCGTCACGGCGACCGGGAGCGCGCCCGTCACCGTCCCGCCCTGACCGCGGGAGCCGAACCTGAAGTCGGAGACCGTGACCAGCGAGTCCTCGAGAAGGATTTCCCAGACCATCTCGCCCAGCTCGGTCGCCCCGTACCTCGCCCGGTCGATCCGGCCGCGGGTCTCGATGCGGGGGTTGTCGCGCCTGCCGCTTATCACCGCGCTCAAATCCGTCAGGCCGTGGAAATTCGCCAGCGGCGGAATCAGCGACGACAGCAGCGTGATGTCTATGTCCCGCGCCTCGACCGTCACCGTGCCGAGATCGTCTATTGCGCCGGGCCCGCTGTCCGAAGCGGCTCTCCGCCACAGACCGGCGGGAGCGAGGTCCATGGGAACGGCGCCGGTCAGGACGATGCTGCCGCCGCCGTGCCGGAGCACGAAGTCGTCGATCTCGAGCGCCCGGCCCTCGTAAACGGCATGGCCGGAGAAGGAATCATACGGAACCCCCTTCATGTCGCCCTCGGTCAGCTCGAAATCGAGTTCAAAGCCGATGCTGTCCCTGCACCCGCCGAGATCGCAGACCAGACCCATCGTGCCGGTCGGCAGGCCGATCCCCGTCGACCTTCCCAGGAGTCCCATGTCCAGGCTGTCGACCCTGGCCCTGACGTCGTAGACGCCGCCGGCGATCGTAGCGCGCTCCAGGCTCACCGTTCCCATCTCGGAGGTCAGCTCCAGGCCGCAAACGGCCAGCGTGTCTCCACCGTAGGAGATCTCCACGCCGCGGGAGTTCTCCCACACGTGCTTGCCGACCTCGACGAAGATATTGTCGACGGTCATGTCGAAGCCGTCGTCGACGAAGTCCAGATCCCCGACCACGCCGAGCAGAGAGCCGCCTTCCCGCGTCAGCACCAGCCTGTCGATCGAAAGGTGCCTGTCCTCGATCTCGAAGTCGGCGATCAGCTCCTCGGCGCGCGAGTCGCCCCGCCCGATACCGGCGCCGAACAGGCTGCCGCGCGCCTCGAGTCCCTCCTCCGAGTACCCGAGGAAGAAGTCCGACACCAGGCTGTCGCAATCGACGCCCCGGAACGCGATGTCATCGCCCACCGAGTGCACGTCGAGGGTGAGGTACCCGTTTTTCTCGTGCATGGTAGCACGGCTGCTCATGGAGCCGCTCAGGCCCTTGAGAGGATGATACCCTTCGATTCCGGCGAGGTTGTCGGTATCGTAGCCCATCTCGAGGTCGAGAGTGCCGTCGAATCCCACATAGCCCGTGCAGAACGCGTCGCCGTGTGGGACCTTCCCGGTGGCGTCGAC
>JALGWA010000089.1 GCA_025774425.1 bacterium | reverse complement strand
CGGCCGCCCAACTACATGGCGCCGGCAGAGAGGAGCGACAACTTGGTGTCATTCCTCCTAGACGTCCTGCCTTCCTGGTCGACTATACCGGTACCGACCACGCTGTCGCCGAGCGCGGCCTCGATGTCCGCTCCGTTCCTCAAATAGAGGAGGAGGCCGGCGGTGCCGTCTTCGATGTGCACATCGAGGTCGCGATCGCTGAAAGTCCCGTTGGAGACCGTGACGACGCCGGATACGGTCACGACCTGCCCGATCCTGACGGGCGTCCCGTTGGCGTCTATCTCCTTGGCCTCCGCTATGGTGCCGGCCGACGCCCGGGGGGCCGGCCAGATGAGGCATGCGCACAGCACGAGTATGCCGACACTCCGCTTCACCTGAGCTCCCTCCCTATCACCACGGGCACGGTCTTCATGCTCTCGCCGCCCGTCTCCGGATCCTCGCATGTAAGCGTCACCAGGTACAGGCCGGCCGAGAGGGCCTCCTTGACCTCGTTCCTGCCGTCCCATTCGATCTCCTGCTCGCCGCAGAGCGACAGGCCGTCGAACAGGGTCGCCGCCACCCGGCCCCTGCCGTCGAAGATCCGGAGCCTCATCCTCCCGCCGTGCGGACAGTTGTACTCGATCTTCACGACCTCGCCGATTGTCGGGGCGAAGATATTGTGGGATATGCTGAGTTCCGCCCCCGGGGATCCCCCGGGTATGCACTCTTTCTTCCTGACGTCCTCATAGGGAGGCGCGGGGCTGCGGGGAATGATGCTGTACTCGCTCAAGTAGGGCATCTCGGGGTCGGACTGCGACACGACGCCCTTGATGATGACTTCGTCGCCGTAGGACAGGCCCTGCCACACGGGATCGGAAGTATGGAAGTTCTCGGCGAGGTCGAAGATCTCGATCACCCCGCTGCCGTCGTCCACCTCGAAACCTCTCCCGACGAACGGGCTGACCACGACGGCGTGGACGATGACGAGTTTGCCCTCGTTGGACTCGTGGCCGACGCTCCCCGTCGACATGGGGACGGGATCGGGCGCCACGCCGTGGCCCCTCCCGATCACCGTGATCGCAGTCGGGTCGCTGAACGTGATCTCGGTCGTCGCTCCCCTGCCCGAGGACGAGACGTATTCCTCGACGAGACCGGTGACAGTCACCGTATCTCCGAGCTCGATCTCCACCCCGGGATCGAAAGTGAACACATTGACGCCGCAGTCGTCGCCGCCGAGGCCCGTTATGTATATGGACGTGTACTGCTGTTGCAGGACGCCCGGCCCGACCGTGACATAGCCCGTGACCGTGACGGTCTGCCCCCGGTAGGGTGAGAAGCCCGTAGCCGGATCCCAGTCCTGAACGTCGCACAGCGGAAGCGCACGGGCCGCCTGCCAAGGCAGGAGAACCAGGGCGAGACCCGCCGACAAACAAAAAAGAGGTAATGATGATTTCAAAGCGGCACTCCCTTGAGCCTTGCGATTCTAGACGAACAGGGCTTCCAGGTCAACCGGTAAATCCGGCCGCCGGCTCCGATCTCACAGCCCGAGCTTGCTCTTGAGTCTCTTGAGTCTCGCGATCTCGGCGTCCGCCTTCCTGGCGGCCTTGTCGAGCGCCTCCTGGACATCGGCGTTTCCCCTGAGCACCGACTCGATCGCGCGCTCCGCCAGGTACCTCCTCCCCGCGTACCAGCCGGCGATCTTCGGCTCGAAACTCGCGAAGTCGAGCTGGCGGTAGACCTCGCGAAGGCCGGGGTACTCGGCGAACCTGCGCCGGAGAAGATCCGTCTCCAGCGCGCTGGCCCTCACCGGGACGTAGAAGGTTCCAGCCGACCACTTGGCCGTCTGCTCGGTATCGGTGAACCACTTTATGAACTCCCACGCGGCGCGCTGCTCCTCCTCGGGCACACCCGCGAAGATGACGACATTGGTTCCCGCTATGGTGCACCCGGGCCGCTTGCCCCTGGGGAGCGGGGCGACGCCGAGTTCGAAGTCGTACTTGCCCTGCATGAAGGCGATCGAGACCGTCGAACCCTCCACCATGCCGACCTTGCCCGCGAGGAAGTCGTTCTGGTATTCGAAGCCCGAAGTGATGAAGCCGGCGTCTCCGGCCAGCAGGTCCCTCTGAAACGTCAGCGCACGCACCCCGTGCACGCTGTTGAAGGCCACGCGCTCGCCGCTCCCGTCCAGCCAGTCGCCGCCGTCCTGGAGCAGGAGATTCCCGAACATCCAGACCGTCACCTGCCCTGCGGTGCCCCAGACCTCGGGAAAGCCGTCGCCGTCGTCGTCGCGCGTGATCCGACGGGCGAACCCCAGGTACTCGTCCCAGTCGACCGGGGGGTGCCGGGGGTCGAGTCCCGAGGCTGCGAAAAGGTCCTTGTTGTAGTAGAGCGCCCTCACGCTCTTGTTGAAGGGGAAGGACCAGATCACGTCGTTCCACTTGTTGTTCTCGAGGAAGACGGGCAGTATGTCGTCGAGACTCTCCCGGCTGAGCCCGTCCGGCCCGTCGACGAAATCCTGCACGGGCACGATGCTCTTGGAAAGGATCAGCTCGATCGTCCAGTTCTCATAGGCCTGCGCCATGGTCGGGGGCTTGCCGGCGGCGACGGCCGCCATGATCTTCTGGCTGAGCGCCGTGTACCGGCCCATGGAGATCGAGTTGACGTATATGTCTTCATGCGTCTCGTTGAACTCGTCGACGAGCCGGTTCAGCACCCTCCCGAGCGGTCCGCCCATGCCGTGCCAGAAGGTCACCTCGACGACGGCGTCCCCGCCGGCCCTGTCCCCGCAGCCGCCGGCGACGAGCGCGGCCAGGAGCGCCGCGACTATGCCGGCGCTAGCCCTTGATGCCGCTCTTCGCATAGCTCTCGATCACCTGTTTCTGCGCAAAGAAGTATATGACGATGACCGGCGCGACGCAGAAGGTCGCCGCGGCCATCATGAGCCCGTGCTCCGTGCCTTGCTCCTGGGCGAAGTAGGACAGCCCGACCTGTATCGGGCGCAGCGTGTCCGTATTGGTCATGATCAAGGGCCAGATGAAGGAGTTCCACGAACCCAGCAGCGCGAAGAGTCCTATGGTTATGATCGTCGGCCTCGAGAGCGGCACCAGTATCTTCCAGAGGAATCCCATCCGGCTGCAACCGTCGATGAGGGCGGCGTCGTAGTAGTCGTTCGGTATGGACCTGAACTGCTGCCTGAGAAGGAAGATGGAGAATATCTGCGCGAGCCAGGGCACTATCAGGGCCATGTACGTATCCATCCATCCAAGGGCGGACACGATTATGAACGAGGGCACCAGGTAGACGGCCTGCGGCACTATCATCATCGACAGCATGAGGATGAACAGCGTCTCCCTGCCGGGAAATTCGAGTTTCGCGAAGGCGTAGGCGGCGAGACATGATGTGATGATGACGCCGCAGACCATGCATGCCGCTATGATGATGGTGTTGAGGAAGTATCTGGGAAACGGGACCTCGCTCCAGGCCTGGACGTAGTTGTGGACGGTGGGGCTCTGAGGCACCCATGTGGGAGGAAACAGGAAGATCTCCTGGGGCGTCTTGAACGACGTGCTGACCATCCAGAAGAACGGCAGGATCATGGAGACGGCCCCGGCGATGAGAAGCACGTGAACGGGTACGTTCCTCAACCTGTACAAGCCCGCCGCCTCCTAGTTGTAGTGAACCCTCTTCTCGATTATCCTGCGCTGGATCAGCGTGAGCGACAGCACTATGCCGAAGAGCACGAGGGCGACACAGCTCGCGTAGCCCATGTCTCCACCCGATTCAAAACCCTTCTCGAATATGTAGTAGACGAGCACCTTGGTCGTGCCCAGCGGCCCGCCGGGCGGACTGCCTGTCATCAGGTAAACGAGCGTGAACACCTGGAACGAGACTATCGTCGTCATGATGACGATATAGAAGGTCACCGGCGAGATCAGCGGCCACGTGATCTTCCAGAACATGTGCCACCTGTTGGCCCCGTCGATCCTCGCCGCCTCGTAGTACTCCCCCGGGATGTTCTGCAGGCCGGCCAGGAAGATGATGATGTTGTAGCCGAGTCCTCTCCACAGGTTGGTGATGATGAGGGCTACGAGCGCCAGGCTCGGCCCCGACGCCCACTCGGGAAGCGAGAGCCCCGCGCCCCCGGCGATCATGCTGAATATGCCCCGGGGTTCCTCGAGCCACATCTTGGGCGTCATGCCGACGAGGCCGACGAGGTAGTTCAAGAGGCCGAGGCGCGGGTGGTATATCCATTTCCACACCATGGCGACGGCGACGAGCGAGGTCACCACGGGCAGGAAGTAGAGAGTCCTGTAGCCGCCCAGGCCCCTTATCTTCTGGTTGAGCAGGTTGGCGATGAACAGCGATAGGAACAGACTCAGGGGAACCGTCCCGATGACGAAGTATGTCGTGTTGAGCAGGGCGTTCCAGAACTCGCTGTCGCGGAACAGCATCGCGTACTGGGAAAGACCCGCGAAACCGACGATCTTTCCCATCATGACATAGTAGAAACTCACGGCGAAAGCCGCGATGATCGGCAGCACGCGGAAGACTATGATGATGATGCCTGCGGGCGCGATGTAGGCGAGGCCGCGGGCGAGCTTCTTCCACTCGCTCCCCCGCCACGTGGACGCCGCTACGCTGGTTTCACCTCTCTGCAAACCAACCACCGATCCGCTTCTAGCTCGAACTCCAGGCCATCACCGTGTAAGTCCGACCGTCGGTCGTTATGGTGAGATTGCCGTGGGCTGCCGTATCTCTCCGCCCCGCGTTCCTGTAAGCCCTGTCGGTCACATAGTAGTCGACATCATAGTCGCGAAGGAGATTGATCACACTCTGGTCGAATACGCCGTCGTTCTCGGCAAGCGAGTTGGATATGAAACCGACACGCGGTTGCATGTAATGCAGCCACTCCTCGGAGGTGGCGTCATCGTTGGCGTGGTGCGCGACCTTGAAGACCTCGGCCCTGACATCGAGTCCGAACCTCTTGATCGTCCTCTGCTCGACGAAGAACTCGGTGTCGGCGCACAGTATGATGTCCACTTCGCCGAACGTGACCTTGAGGACCACGCCGTCGTTGTTGCCCCGGCTCGCATCATCCCCGGTCGGCATATACTTGCCGGCGCCCGCGCTCAATACGACGACCTTCACGCCGTGCGCCGGGTCCCAGTCGAGGAAATCGTCCGTATCGCTCGACATCCCTGCAACCAGCGAGGCCGACGGTATGCCGTAGTCTGTGACGAGACGCGTCAGTTCGTATGGAAACGGAATCGCGGGCTGGTCGGGCATCATGAAGAACGTATCGTTGAAACGCGGCAGGAGACTGATGAAGCCCCCGTAGTGGTCGCGGTGCGCATGCGTTGCGACCATGTAGTCGATGCCTGAGGGCGCCGTGATGGCACGCGCCTGGAGGAAGGCGTCGACATCCGCCCTGTGGTCGACGCCCCCGTAGGCGCCGTCATCGCCCGCATCGACCATGACGGTTGTCCCGCCCGGGAACTCGAGCACATGGCAGTCGCCCCAGCCGACATCGACCGTGGTATAGCGCATCGTCTCGACGTCCGGCACCGAGGCGACCGCGAACGACGTCTCGGCGGCGGCGCCCTCGTTGCCGGCCGGGTCGGTCGCTATGACGCGGAAGTAGTAGGTGCCGGGCCCGACGTCTATCAAGTCCGCCTCATGGGCCGTGCCCCCGTCATCGACGTGGTATGCGTAGTGGTCGTACACGCCGCTCGCGGAGCCGTAAGCGAGCACGCAGATCGCGTCCTCGTCCGTCTCCCATGCAATCCTGCCGCCTTCCTCGCGGAGCCCGGAGACCACGGGCGGGTCGAGGTCGGGCCGGTAATAGGACTCGTCCCGCTCGGAACATCCCGACAGCGCCGCCACGGCCAGGAGTACGCCGAGAAGACCGATTTGCAATACGTCCGCACGATTCCGCATCCTGCCACCCCCATCGTTACTCTCGCAACTATCGCTCAACAGCACCGCCTAAATCAACACAAAACTTGGGCCGGTCCCCTTTTGCTTGCCCGCGCTCCATCTCCGCTGTACAATCCCCGTAGAGCCGAGTCCTTCATGCGACCGTGGTACCGCGCGGGAGGTGCCGATGCCCGAACTCGAAGTGCGCAGTGTCGGCCCCGACACCATATACTTCGTCGGGACATGCTCCCATGTCGGCGAATCCAGGGAGATAGACGCAGCCGCAAGGCAGCGCCTGGCGTGGATGAAGGCGGCGGGGCGGCAGGGCTTCGAGGCCAGGGTCGCCTTCCTCGACGGCGAGCCCGTGGGCTTCGCCTACGTGATGCCCATCGAGATCTGCCCTCTCGGACCCA
>JALGWA010000088.1 GCA_025774425.1 bacterium | reverse complement strand
GACGCCTACCCACTCGTATTCAGGGCAGAGGGCGCGCGCAAGCATCAGGAAATCAGGGACCTGTTCCAGAACGGCTCGCTGGAAGGCCCCGTACGCGAGGAAATCGAGGCGCTCCGAGTCAGGTACGTGATAGCGGAGAAGTCGCGATCGCTTGGGCAGGCCTTCATACGCGGCGCCGCGTGGGCACATCCTGTTGCCATCAACAAACAATACGGCCTGTGGAGAGTCGACCTCGCTGCGCCCGCCGACTCCGCCGCCGGCGATTGACTTGGCGGCCGCCTTGATATACCTTCGTAAGTGGAAGCGCAGGCTGCCTGCACGACTGGAGACTCAAGTGAGACGACTCTTTCCGCTTCTGGTCGTCCCGGTGCTCGTCCTCGCCGCCGGGTGCGGCCGGGAGCCCGACTACAACGTGCTCGTAATCACCATAGACACCCTGAGGCCCGACCGGCTGGGCTGCTACGGCTACGACCGGCCGACCAGCCCGCGCATCGACGAGCTCGCCGCCGGCTCGGTGCTATTCGAGCAGGCGGTATGCTCGACCCCGCAAACGCTGCCGTCCCACACGTCCATATTCACGGGCCGGCACCCGCGCACGCACAAGGCCATCAGCCACGAGAGCGTCGTCTCGCCGGAGGTGACCACCCTCGCGGAGATCCTCAAGGCCCGCGGCTACGAGACGGCCGCGTTCGTGAGCAGCCATGTGCTCGACAGGAAGTACGGTCTCGACCAGGGCTTCAACAGGTACTGGCAGGTCAACGAGGTCATGAGGCCCAGGCAGCGCGAGATGGCCCAGGAGCGGGGCATCGACCCGACGACCGACGAGGCGCTGTCCTGGCTCAGGGACAATGGGTCCAAGAAGTTCTTCGCATGGATACACTGGTTCCACCCGCACCGGCCCTACGTGCCCCCGCTCAGGGTTCGGGCCGAGTTCGTCGACGAGTACTTGGGAGAGGCCGACTCCTCCACCGAGTTCATCATGAAGGCCTGGCACGGCGAGGTCGAACTCGGGGACGACGATGTGCGCTACCTTTCACAGCTCTACGACGGCGAGGTCGCCTTCACGGATGAGCAGGTCGGGAGGATTCTCGAGGCGCTCGAGACTCTCGGGCTCGCCGACAGGACCATTGTCGTACTGACCGCGGACCACGGCGAGATGCTCTACGAGCACGAACACTACTTCGGCCACGATATCGCGCTCTACGAAGAATGCATCATTGTGCCGCTCATCATCCGCCACCCCGGATCCGGCGCGACGCCCAAGCGCCTTCCGGGCCTGGTGCAGAGCATAGACATCTTCCCGACCATACTGGACTTCCTCGGGATCGAGATCCCCGACGGCACCGAAGGGAAGACGCTTCGCCCCCTCATCGCCGGCGCCGAGACACGCACGGCCGAGTACGCGTTCGCCGAGACCTTCCCGTTCCCCGAGAAGGCGATGCCCCGCCATGCCGTGAGGACGCAGGGCTCGAAGCTCGTGTGGCGGGAGCACCGCGAGGGCGGTCTCACCAAGCACCTCTTCAACCTCGAGGCCGACCCCGGGGAGAAGGTCGATCTCTACGGGAGCGATCCGGCGGCCGCGGCCGCGCTCGACCGGGTGCTCCACCAGTGGATCGCCCCCGACGGGTTGCATCCCGCGCCGATACCCACGGCCAGGGAATCCGGACGGGTGCAGATCCTCCGCAGCCTGGGATACCTCGAGTAACCCCTTGGGGTCAGAGCTCAAAATAAGCCCTTGGGGTCAGAGCTCAAAATGCACAGTCCGATGCGACCCGGGTGGACGGGGTCAGACCCCTGTGCACCCTTGGGGTCAGAGCTCAAAATGCACAGCCCGATACGACCCGGGTGGGTGGGGTCAGACCCCTGGGCAGCCTTGGGGTCAGAGCTCAAAATGCACAGTCCGGTACGACCCGGGTGGATGGGGTCAGACCCCTGTGCAACCCTGGGGTCAGAGCTCAAAATGCACAGTCCGGTACGACCCGGGTGGGTGGGGTCAGACCCCTGGGCAGCCGAACGGCCTGACCGCAGGGCTCCGATTGTGCATTTTGAGCTCTGACCCCACCTAGAGTAGGGCGGAGACGCCGTTGGGGAGCCCCATGCCGTCGCCGATGACATGGCACTTGATGCGGAGTATGAAGAAGATGCGCCGCTCGACGTCGTTCAGGGTCTCGTAGTTGGCCTGGCCCTTTGCGAGCACGACGCCCGCGCGTTCGAACTCGTCCCGGAACTCCTGCGAGGCCTCGTCGAGCATGAGACCGAGGCTCCCCGTCCCCGTCTCGAGGATCTCGACCGGGTCGGTTATGCCTGCCGTCACGGCGTCCTCGCGGACGGCGTCGTTCAATATGCCCCGGGAGCGGACGCTGACGACCACCCTCTTCCCCATACGCAGCACTTCATCGAGAAGAAAGCGGTCGAAGACGATCTCGCCCGCATTGTCGCTTACGAGGAGGAAGGAGTCCGACGCCTCGAGGGCTTCGTGGAGCTCCCGGCTGTGATCCACGGCGAAGCCGTCCCGGAGCGTCTCCTCGAGCGTCGCCTCTATATCGAAGGGCTTGCCGATGCCGAAATCGATGATGTTGCCGGCCGCGGCCAGCTTGGCGGCATAGCCTATCCTCGAGACCGGGTCCATGCCGGCCATCTCCGCCTCGACCCGCGGCTTGATCTCCTCGTAGAGGCGGAGCGCCTCCTCGGTGGTGCGCGTCTTCTCGTGGCGATAGGGATCGTCCTGGTCGTAGACTTCGCCGCTCGCGAGTATGGCCCGCGTGGCGAGCACCGCCGGCGGCTTGCTGAAGTCCTCCTCGGCGAGCGCCCGGACGGCGCGCCTGAGCGCCTCCATCTGCGTGTCGAAGTCAACGCCCGCGAGCCGGGCCGTCCGCATGGCCTGGTTTATGGAACATGCTATACATTCGGGTGCTGAACGCAAACGGGCCTCCTCTCAGGTCTTCTGCTCCCTCTTCCGCGCCGCGGGAAAGAGGATGTTGTTCAGTATGAGCCTGTAGCCGGGGGAGTTCTTGTGCAGCGCGAGGTCCGTCGGGGGATCGCCGACCATGTGCTGGTAGTCCTCGGGGTCATGGCCGCCGTAGAAGGTGAAGGTTCCCCTGCCGTAGGTGCCGTGCAGGTACTTGACGTCGTCCTGTCCCTCGGTCTCCGCGAGAATCGTGACGTTCCGTTTTATGAGGCGCTTCTCGAAGCCGGTGGTCTGGCCCATGAAACCGTTTATCACGGACACGTGATCCTGCGTGAGCATGGTGGGAATGGGGTCATGCTTGGCCGAGAACTCGAACAGGGTGAAATAGTCGTTGTTGCGGCCGCGCCGCGCCGCGCGGGGGGTCGTGTCTATGTCCGAATGCTCGTAGATGAGCGGATTGGTGATCAGCCTGAAACCCTCGAAGGCGAGGCAACGGCCGTAGTCCAGCTTGCCGGCGTAAGCCGGGTCGATGGGATCGCCGTCGAACACCTCCGCCACGATGTCCACGCCCTGCGCGGCGAGCGCGATGTCGAAGGTGTCGGTCGCCGAGCACATGGCGAATACGAAACCGCCCCTCGCGACGTAGTCCTTGATCCTCCTCGCCACGGCGGCCTTGAGCTGCGACACCTTGGCGTAGCCCAACCTGGAGGCGATGGCCTCCGACTCGGCCACCCGCCTTTTGTACCAGTCGGCGTCCCTGTAGCTGGCGTAGAACTTGCCGTACTGGCCGGTGAAGTCCTCGTGGTGGAGGTGGAGCCAGTCATACTCGTCGAGGGCGCCCGCGAGCACCTCCTCGTCATAGACGACGGTATAGGGCACGCGGGCGTAGTCGAGCGCAAGCCTCACGGCGTCATCCCAGGGGTCGGCGCTCGGCGGAGCGTAGACGGCTATGGCCGGCGCCTTCTCGAGGAGCACGACCTCCATGTTCTCCTCCTCTATCGTCCGGTAGATCCCGGCAGCGCCGCCCGGCGGCACGATGTCGAACTCCACGCCCATGAGCCGAGCCCTGCGGACTATGAGGTCGGCCGCATCCGTCATGAAGGAGCCGCCCCGGTAGTTGAGCAGCCATTCGACGCTGAAGCCCTGCGACAGCGCCCAGTAGGCCACACCGTAAGCGCGCAGATGGTCGGACTGCTCGAGATCCATGTAGATCAAGAGCTTGTCCGCAGACGCAGACGCCGGAACGAGGGCGCCCGCGAGCGCGGCCAGGAGCACCAGCGCCGCCGCGTACCTCAATCCTCTCATTCCCCTTCGCTCCCTCCCACCAGATCGAGTTTGCGCCTGGCCTCGCCGGCCGAGACGCTCTCGGGATAGTTGACTATCACGTTCTCGTAGGCGGAGACGGCCTCGTCGCGCATGCCGAGCTCCAGGTATATGTCACCCGCGGTCTCGAGCGCGACGGGCGACCAGTAGGACTCCATGGTCTCGCCGGCCAGCCTGCAGATCTCGAGCGCCCGCTCATGGTCCCCGGCGGCGAGATACAAGCGCACGAGGCCCTTGAGACTCTGCACCCTGACCTCGGCGGGCCCGGCGGCGGCGGTTCCGCGGAGGAGCGCTACGGCCTCCTCCACCTTCCCCTGCCGCTCCAGGAGCGCCGCGTCGGCGAAGGCGCCGAGCTCGGGCGCATAGGCCTCACCCGCTCTCGCGCCCCGTATGAGTATGAGCCGCTCGATGGCGTCGTTGGCGAGGGTCTCGCCGGGATACTCGCTCGCCGTGACGTTGAAATAGGAGAGCGCCGCATCGAAGTCATGCTCGTAGAAGCATATCTCGCCCAGGTTGTAGTACGCCCTCTGGGCCTGGGCCGGATCCCAGTCCGGCCTTACGAGGTCATAGGTCGCCTTGGCGTCCTCGAAGCGTTCGAGTATGACGAGACAGTCGGCCTTGAGGAGCACGGCCTTGCGCAGGTTCTTGCTCGAGGCCCCGATCTCGATGGCTACGTCGGCCTCGCCCACCGCATCCCCGCATCTTCCCATGGCCCTGAGGACGCGCGCCTGGGCCAGGTGGCCGTCGAAGGCGCGCCTCGAGTCCGCGTATGTCCGGGTGAAATCCGCGTAG
Organism: bacterium; assembly: GCA_025774425.1. GTDB lineage: Bacteria > Arandabacterota > Arandabacteria > Arandabacterales > JALGWA01 > JALGWA01. The sequence continues at coordinate 1,329 of JALGWA010000088.1, read as the reverse complement.
GTCGCCAGCGCGGCCTCCAGGTCTCCCCCGCGCTCCTCACACATGCCGCGCGCCAGCAGGTAGTCCGCGGCGTCCCCCTCATCGGACGTGATGCTCGCGGCCAGCCCGTACGCCTCCGCGCACTCGCCGAAGCAGCCCCCGACCTCGAACTGGCGGGCGGCCTTGACGACGAGGCCCACACGCCTCCTGTCGGCCCGGACGATGCGCGTGAGGTCCTTGATGCCGCTCGCGCAGTCGCCGTCGGCCATCGCCATCCGCCAGAGCGACGTGAGGGCCACCAGCCCGGCCGCACCCTCGTCCCCCGCCCGCCGGAGAGCCGCGACGACGGCCTGCTTCACCTCCGGCTCCCGGGCCATGGCGACTATGCGCGCCCTCGCGACGTCCTCGGTGAGGGCCTCGGCCTCGACGGCGCCCAGGTACTCCTCGACGGCCTCGGCGTATCGTCCCGACCCGGCGTAGGCCCGTGCGGCCTGCTCGCACAGCAGATGAGCGTCCCCGTGCTGCGCCCTCCCCCTCTCGACGATGCGCAGCGCGTCGTCGTTCAGGCCGGCATTGATGTACGCCTGCGCGGCCGTCTCATAGGCCCAGGGCCTGTTGTGCGCCGCCTCTATGAAGCGCTCGAGAAGGGGACCGGCCTTCTCGGTCTCTCCCGCCTCGAAGTAGACCTCTGCGAGCTTGACCATGCCGCCGACATAGGACGGCCTGAAATCGAGGTAGTTCTCCATGACCTTGCAGGCGCGATCGTACATCTCGCGCCCGACCAGGAAGTCGAAGAAGGAGACGACCACGGTCTCGTCCCACGGGTATCGGGCATACAGATCCTCGAGGAGGGAGAGCGCGTCCTCGTACTCGCCGTACCTCGTCAGGGACTCCACCTGCTTGAAGACGTCGTCCCGCGACCGTTCGGCCTGGCCCGCGCCGAAGGCGCCCCCCGCCGGCACGAGCGCCGCCCACGCCACGACGAGGGCGAGGGCGAGCGGGGCCCACGCGGCGGGACGCGCGGCGCGCGTTGCGGCAAGTCCCATGTCGATTCGGCTCGCTTTGCTATTCATCCCTGGAGATCGCCTCTATATACGCCCTGATGAGGTCTTCGTACTCGGGGGGATAGGAGCCCCGCCGCCGGTACAGAATGTCCTCCACGAGCTTCTCCCTCTCATCCGCCGTCAGCTCGGGCGGCGGCTTGACGGCGTACTCCTCGCCCGGCTTCGACTTGCGCCGCCGGGAGGGGTCCGGCCGCTGCCTGAGCGACTTCTGCATGTTGAGCAGGCGCGTGAGGATCTTCTCCTGGCCCCTGATGGTCTCCTCGCTGACGCGCTGGCTCTCGAGGTC
>JALGWA010000087.1 GCA_025774425.1 bacterium | reverse complement strand
GATGTTCTCGTCACCTATGTTGAACAGGCTCTGGGAGTAACGTATTTCAAGGAGAATGTCGGTGTGGCCGGCCGGGATGGTGTATCCGACGCCGAAGTCGGCCATGAAGTCGTACTTGTTGAGCTCGGCCGCGATGTCGACGTCTTCCGTCGAAGTCGTGTACCTTGCGTTGAGAAGCCACGCGCCCTCGAAGCCGCCCGTGACATAGAATCTCCCGCCGAGCGTCTCGATCTTGAGGAGAAGGGGAAGGGTGAAGTAATCGAGGCGCACATCGACGCTGTCGACCCGTTCGCTCTTGCCGGCGACCTCGAAGGCGATCTTGGTGCCCTTTCTGGTGAAGCCGGGCTGCAGGCTGATCTCTACGCCGGGGCGCACCCGGATGTCGAGTTCGGCGCCCAGGGCGAACGCCGTGACGTTCTCATAGGCGCCGTTGTCGGGCGTGTCGCCGTCCCAGGAGGCGCGCGCCACGCCGCCCAGGGCGCCGACCGCCGCTCCCGCGTGAACCGCGTCGGCAAAGGCCGCTGTCAGCATCATCGCCGCCAGGACGGCATGGACGGTTCTCATGGTTGCCTCCGGTCGTAGCGTGCCGGTGCGTCCATTGTAGGCAACATGGCCCGAGAGGTCAACCACGGGCCTCCGGCATGGTGCAATTGCTGAGCCAGGCGGCGCATCGAGAGCGCCGGGTGACCCCCTCCATGCCGGCGGCCTCTGTCCGGGCGGAGCGGGGGCTAGTTCCCGGGCCCTGCGGAGTCGGCCTCCGCCGGCTCCTCCGGGGCGGGCTCCACGGCGTGCAGGTAGTCGGCGAACGGCACGGTGTTCTCCCTGAGCTGGGCATGGGTTATCTCGATCATGCGGGCCATGGCCTTCTCGCGTTCGGAGAGGACGACGTCTCCGCTCTCGGAGAAGACGAGGATGCGGTCCGTGACGCCGGGAAGCCGCGAGCGCACCCTCGACGGTATGCCGTACCCGTATGCGACATGGCCCGCGCCGCAGAGGACGACGATTGTGCGGTTTCCGCCCTCCGGCGATTTCATGAAGCGCACGACGGCATCGGCCATGACTTCGTCCTTGACCACCTGCGCCTCGAACATGCGCCGCATCATGTCCGACTGGCCCGTCGCATGGGCCATGACCATCATCACTCTCATCAGCTCGCGCTCGTAGTCCGGCTGGTCGGTGTCGATCCCCTCGGGCACCTTCCCGGTCCATTCGGGTTCGAGGCCGTCGAGCCCCTTCATCGCGACCTGCTTCGCGAGCTCCCGGCGGGCGTTGAGGGCGAGTATGGGGGCGCCGGCCTCGTGCGCCGCCTCGATTGCCGCCCGGTATTGCTCGTAGTTGTTCCAGATTTCCTTCCATCCGACCTCCTCCGCGAGGTCGTCGAAGGTGATCCCGCCCGAGTTGTATCGATCCAGGACCGGCTGGACATCGGCGGGCAGCATCTCGAGGCCGACCGCCAGGTCCACGCCCTTCGCCGCGAGGTCGCGGATCAGTCTTTCCTGGAGGCCGTGGTGGCGGACCAGCGTATGCCTCTCGCCGAGGTAGATGACGCGGGCTTCGAGGAGGTCCTCGAGCATGTCCTCGTAGGCGACGGGCTCGCCGTCATAGAGGTCGATCCACATCGCGCAGCGCTCCGTGCCCGCGGGCGCCTGGGCGCGGGCGGCCCCGGCGGCCGAAAGGACGGAGAGCCCGACGACCAGCAGTTTCAGCATCGGTTGCATGTCAGTCGCTCCTCTGTTGTGTCTTTCCCGTTGGGACCTTGCGGCCGGCCCTATTCGACCACCACCGCCGTGCCGTAGGCGAGAATCTCGGCGGCGTGGGTCATGACCATCGACGTCCCGAAGCGCACGTTGACGATGGCGTTGGCGCCGAGGGACTCCGCCTCTTCGACCATTCGGTCCAGCGCCTGTTCCCGCGACTCGGCGAGCATCTTGGTGTAGTCGGTGATCTCGCCGCCGACGAGGTTGGTGAGAGACGCCTTTATGTCATGCCCCATGTGGCGGGCGCGGATGGAGTTGCCGCGCACGAGGCCCAGCGTCTTGACTGTTCTCTTGCCTTCGATCTTGTCGGTCGTTACGAGCATCATTTTTCTATCTCCTTGTAGCGTTCCCTCTTGTTGACGAATATGCGTTCCCGGAGCACGGACACGAACAGCACCGCGAGTCCGCCCAGCACGGCCAGGATTCCGACCTTGAGTACGAGCGGCGTGCCGACGTCCTCGATGATCCCCTTGAGCAAATGGTATCCGGCGAAGAATAGGATGATTATCGCGCCGACGGAGAAGAGGATCCAGCCGACGCGCCTCTCCATGCGGTTATAGACCGAGCTCCAGTATACCTTCCATGCCTCCTCCGGCGGTTTCTTGAGTTCCATCCTGCCCATCACCTCCTCGAATCTCGCCATCTCGTCGAATTCCCGCTTGCATTCGGAACAGGTCCTGATGTGGTCCTCGACCAGCTTCTTCCGGTCGGCGTCGAGTTCGCCGTCGAAGTAGGATGAAATCAGCTCCTTCACCTTGTCGTGTTCCACGTCGCTACCCCCCGACTCACCGCTCGAACCCCAGGAACTCGCCCAGTCTGTCCTTGAGTTTCCGCTTGGAATAGTGGAGCGAAGACATGACCGTCCCGATCGGCTTGCCGACGGTCTCCGCTATTTCCTTGTACGAGAGCCCCTCGAAGTAGCGGAGGACTATTATCTCCCGCTGCTCCGTGGGGAGGTCTTCGATCGCCTTCCAGAGCGCTTCCTTGAGATCGCGGTCTTCGCTCTCGTCGCTCAGGATCTTGGCGTCCTCAAGCGGTATCTCATGCATGCGCTTCGCGCGCCTGATGTGATCCAGCGACAGGTTCCGCAGTATGCGGTAGAACCAGGGGAAGAAGGGCCGCTCGAGATCGAAGCGCTTGAGGTTCTTGTACGCCTTGATGAACGCCATCTGGGAGACATCCATCGCCGCGTCCGGATCCCCCACCAGGCCGAGGGCGATGCAGTACGCGCGCCGCATGTACTTCTCCACGATTTCCCTGTAGGCCTGCTTGTCGCCGCTCCTTATCGAGGCTATTATCTCGGCCTCGGTCCGGGCCCGCCCGGCTACCACGAGCAGCATCCCCTGTGTGAAAGTGGTCGCATTTGTCGCTAGTTTAGACTGGGTCATCTCGAATCTCCACTCCAAATACGCGCCCGGGAGCAGGTTTATTCGCCGGGCCGGCGGGAAAACGGACGCGGGAACGGGAGGGGGCTGCGGGGTGGTGCCTGCCGGAGAGCGGAGGGCCCCTCCCGGCTGGCGGAAGGGGCCTGTGAGGGGCCTAGTCGATGCGCTGCCACTCGCGCTCGTACTCGTTCGACACGATACTCTGGGTGTTGACGCGTTCCGACAGGATCCAGGTCTGACCGGTTACCGTGTCGATCTTGAAGACTCCGGTCCTGGCCGTGTAGACATCGTCCTTGCCGGGCAGGCCGGCGCCGACGGCCGTCTGGAGGCGGCCCGTGACAATCTGGAACCTTCCGATCCCGTCCATCGCCGAGGATTCGGCGTTCCGGCCCGTGAGAACCAGCGCGCCGGCCAGGACGAATACCGCTGTGAAGAGTATTGCGAGTGAAGTCCTGTTCGCCGCCATGCCGCACCTCCCTTAGGGTTTACAATTCATTCAACCGCCGGGAGGAAGACTGGTTCCGCGGCCGCGCGGGTATGGGTCAGAGAAGGGCCTTGACCTTCTCGAGGAGGAGGTCGGGGTCGACGGGCTTCTCGAGGAAGCCGTCGACCGGGAGGGTGTCGGTTCCGACGCGGTCGCGGAACTTGAGGTCGGTGACCGTCTCGACTCCCGTGACGAGCAGGATGGGGATTCGGCGTCCGCCGCGCGCCTTTTCGGCCTCGCGGAGTTCCTTTGCGAACCGGAAGCCGGCGGAGATATCATCCATCATGACATCGAGCAGGATGAGATCGGGCAGCACCTGGGCCGCGACCTCGATGCCCTCCCTCATGGTGGCGGCCTGGTAGACGCGGTACCCCTCGGTCTCCAGGACGGCCGCGATGGTCTCGCGCATGTCCGGGTTGTCGTCGACCGTGAGGATTCTCTTCGCGGCGGCCCCTTCGCCGCCCGGACGGGCGGGGCGGGCCGCCGCGGCGTCGGGTCGACGTTCCGCGCCGAGCACCCGGGCCACCTCGAGTGCTATGGCGAGTTCCTCGTCGGTCGGAATGACCAGGACGTCGGTCCGGCCCCGGCTGATTCTCGCCGAGTTCGCCTCGTTGGCGGCCGGGTCGATCGCTATGCCGAGAAACTCCAGGCCGTCGCACACCATGCTCCTCACGCGGGGAGAGTTCTCGCCGATGCCTGCCGTGAAGACGAGGGTGTCCAGCCCGCCCATAACCGCGGCGTATGCACCGATGTACTTCTTGACTCTCCGCGCGAAGACCTTGAGCGCGAGCTCGTGGCGGGCGCTGCCGGCGGCGGCCTTTTCCTCTATGACGCGGACGTCGTTGTCGCCCCCGGAAAGCGCCAAGAGGCCGCACTCCTTGTTGAGAATGGAGGTCATCTCGCGGGGAGTCAGGCCGTCCTGCTCCATGACTACGGGCAGTATTCCCGGGTCGATGTCGCCCGGTCGGGTGCCCATGACAAGTCCCTCGACGGCGGTGAAGCCGGTGCTCGTATCCACCGACCTGCCCCCGTCCACGGCCGCGACGCTCGCGCCGCTCCCGAGGTGGCAGGTGACCATCCTCAGCTCGTCCAGGCGCCTGCCGAGAAACTCGGCCGCCTTCCGGGACACGTAGCCGTGCGACGTTCCGTGGAAGCCGTAACGGCGTATGCCGCGCCGCTCATGCCATTCCCAGGGTAGGGCGTAGAGGTAGGCCTCGGGCTCGAGAGTCTGATGGAAGGCCGTGTCGAAGACGGCGACCTGCCTCGCGAAGGGCATGAGGTAAAGACTGGCCTCGATTCCCCGGACGTTCGCGGGATTATGGAGGGGTGCGAAGGGAATGCACTCCTTGATCTTGAGAAGCACGGCCTCGTCTATGAGCGTCGGCATCGTGAAGGTGGCCGCACCGTGAACCACGCGGTGCCCGACGGCGTCGATCTCGCGGATGTCGTCCAGCACGCCCCGGTGCGGATGGGCGAGGGTGTTGAGCACGAGGTCGATCGCCTGCTCGTGGTCGGGTGCGTCGGCCTGCTCCTTGACGTCCTCCCGGCCGGGCGCCCTGAAGACGAGCGCCGCCTCGGGTGCCCCTATGCGTTCGACGAGGCCGGCCGCGACCGGCTCCGCAGTGTCCATGCGGAAGAGCTTGAACTTGAGCGACGAGCTGCCGCAGTTCAACACGAGCACTTTCATCCGAGTCGCCTCCGCCGGGCCGGCCGGTCGTCCGTCCGCTCCCGGCTCGGCCATCGTACCACGATCGAGGCGCGGGCGCAACGGACGGCGCCGGGGCGCCGCCCCCAACCGGCGGTCTTCGGGGCCTTGAAAACCGTCCGCGGCCGCGCTAATCTGTCGGGTGTCGGAAGGAGCGGGCGCGATGAGCAGGCGGCGCAGGTTCAGGTTCAACCTCGACATCCTCCGCGAGGAGTACCTTTCCTACTATGCGGGGGCGGCGAGGTGGGTGGTGGTGAGGGCGTTCGAAGGCGAGACCGTCCGCTTCCCGGCATCGTTCCTGCGCGAATTCGTCTCCGAGGACGGCGTCCACGGCCTTTTCGAGATGGTCGTCGACGATGACGACAAGCTCGTGTCGCTGAAGAGGCTCTCCCCCTAGAGCGTTTTGCGCGGCATGGCGCGGCGGCCGTCCCGGGGTGGGTCATTCCACCCGGACCTGCGGGGATTTCAGCAGCCGGAGAGTCATCCTTTCTTGAGTGTTACATCATGTCCTTCGTGTAACCACTTGTAAAATTGTCGATTACACGTATTCCACTCTTGTGCGGCCCCGTGGCCCGCCCCTTGCAACCATGCAGAGTCGGAATCGAAGTAGCCGCCTCCGGGGGGCGGAAACCTTCCCGGTAGCGGCGGACAGACGAAGCGTACCGGAAGGAGGTACGGAATGAAGCAGGCGATAGTCACAGTAGTCACCCTGGCTGCGGTCCTCTTCGCGGCGCAGGCGTTCGCGCTCGAGAAGACCTATCATCCGAGCCCGGGAGATCTCAACGACCTGCCCCACAGCAGGTACTACACCTGGGGTGTCGATCTCTCGGACTTCGCCGGCCTCAACATATACGAGGTCGTGCTGACGATCTATTCCATCAGCAACTGGGACAACAACGAGAATCACCTGTACATCCATCTTCTCGACGACGCCCCGCTCGGCGTCACCGAGGGAACCGACAGCAACGATGATTTCATCGACGCTTTCGCCGGCCAGGGCCCGCTCATCGATGACTGGCAGGATACCAACGGCAGTGACA
>JALGWA010000086.1:4601-10985 GCA_025774425.1 bacterium | reverse complement strand
GTGGGTTTCGACGGCCTCTCGCCCGTCATGGTGGAAAAGTGGGTCAAGGAGGGGAAGCTGCCCAACATGGCCCGCGCCATGCGCGAAGGAGCGTTCGGGACGTTGATGACCGTGCTTCCGCCGTCTTCGGCTTCCGCCTGGACGTCGGCCGTCACGGGAGTCAATCCGGGCAAGCACGGCATCTACGGCTTCCTCAAGGAGATTGAGGAGGGCGCCGAGCGTCCGGCGGTGTTCAATACGTCCCGTGACCGGGGCTTCAGCACGGTCTGGGACATACTGAGCGAGTACGGCAGGCGGGCCTATCTGATAAACATCCCCCTGTCCTCGCCCGCGGACAGCTTGAACGGTCTGATGGTCGCGGGCTTCCCGCATACGTCTGAAGACCAGATCGCCTACTTCTGGCCTCCCGACATAGAGAAGTACATGGGATCATACCGATACGACGCCTTCCGCGTCACCTGCGCGAAAGGTCAGGAAGAGAAGTTCCTGCGCAGCATGGAGGATATCTCGGCTCGCAGGCTGGACCTCGGCCTCACTCTTCTGGAACAAGGCGACTGGGATCTGTTCTGGATCGTCTTCACTTTCACCGACAGAGTGCAGCACTACATGTGGAAGTACATGGACGAGGAGCATCCGCTCTACGATCCCGCGATGACCGAAGCTTACGGCGACCGGGTCGAGTGGGCGTACAAGCGCGCAGACACTTTCCTCGGCGAGTTCATGAAGAGGCTCCAGGGCGAGGACCTGCTCATAGTCATGTCGGACCACGGCTTCGGCCCCCTCTATTACATAATCAACACGCGCAACTTCATACAGCGGACGATGGGAAATACCAGGGACGTTCTCTGTGCCGATTTCTTCGGCGGCAAGTTCAAGATAAACGTATCCGGCCGCAACGCCGAGGAGCGGTTCGAGAGCATACGCAAACGCCTCATCGAAGGCCTCGAGAGCCTCGAGGATCCGGAAAGGGGCGTCAAGATCATCGACTCGATCTATGTCAAGGAGGATATCTACGAGGGGCCGTACCTGGCGAAAGCTCCCGACGTGCTCTGCCTCGAAAAGCCGAAGTACCTCTTCTTCTCCCTCCAGGTGACGCCCGACCTCAGGCTCTTCGACCGCGGGCCGAGTCCCGACAGGGCCTTCTCGGGCTTCCACAGGCGCGCGGGCACGGTTTTCCTGTACGGCGACACGGTGGCGCCCGGCAAGACGGTGAACGCGAGAATCATCGATGTAACGCCGACCATCCTCACCTACCTCGGCGTGCCCGTGCCGGAGGAGATGGACGGCTCCGTTCCCCGCGAGGCCTTCAAAGACCCTTACAGGGACAGGGTCATTCTCGTCAGGTCCGGGGAGTCGGGCTACAAGAAACCCACGGGGATGAGCACGCAGAACGTGAACCAGATCGAGAGGCAGCTCAAGGCGGTGGGATATATACAGTAGACGACCGAGTGCGCGATGAGAACCGAGAGAATCGACATAAGGAAACTCCTGACCGAGGTGCTGGGCTCCAAGATAAGCGACGCCGATCTGAAGCGGGAGGCCGTGCGCGCCGCGGCCGAGCAGGACCCGCTCGTCGCCTGGGAGAAGGCGCTCTCCATCATGCAGGGCCTCTGCAGGTCTGGCAGCCTCAAGTGGCTGGGGTATGTGGAAAAGGGCGGGGCGCGTTTCGTGAGGTTCTCCGACGCGGAGGACCGGAACGTATACTCGCTCAGGGAACCTCCCACGGTCAGGGCGGAGGTCGTTCCCTTCCTGCCGCGGGGCTTCGTCAAGCCCGAGGACGCCGGCAAGATCGAATCCCTATTCACGGCCGTGGCCACCTGCCGGTCCGAGGACGAGCTCGGCAATGTCCTGAGACGCATGCTCGATACCATAAGAGACATGGTGGCGGCCGACTTCGCGGCCATATACGTGACCGACGAGGAACTGAGCGGCGTGATCGAGTCCATCGCGTCCGGCTCCCCGGCTCCTCCCGAGCGCTTCGCCCCGGCGCTGACCGACCGGTGGGTTGTGGAGGACGGCCACTGTGTCCAGGTGGCCGACCTGAGGCGTGGAGGCGAACTCCGGCGCTACGCCGGCAGGGACGGCTTCGCCTCCGTGGTCGTGCTTCCGCTCGCATGCGCCGGCAGGAAGTACGGCGTGCTCGAAGTGTGGAGCCGGACGGAGAATCACTTCGGCTCCGACGACCTCGGTTTCCTGTCGCTGCTCGCGATGCTCGCGGGCAGCATGATAAGGAACGCCGAACATCTCGAGTCGCTCATATTCCGGGATCCCCTGACGCAGGTCTACAACCGCGGGTTCCTGGAGGACCAGCTCGAGCGCGAGATCGAGCGCTACAGGCGGACCAACGAACCCGTCAGCTTCCTCATGGTCGACGTCGACGGCTTCAAGCGGGTGAACACCGAGCACGGCCACCCCGTCGGAGACATCGTCCTGTGCACGCTCGCTCGTCTTCTCGAAGGCAAGGTGAGGCAGGTCGACATCGTCGCGAGGTACGGCGGCGACGAGTTCGGCATAATCCTGCCCGACACGATAGGCGAGCATGCCGCCGTGACAGCCGAGAGGCTGCGCCGCGTCGTCGAGGACTATGACTTCTCCGCGGACTACCCGGCGCTCGCCGGCGTCAGGATGACCATCAGCATCGGCGGTGCGATCTGCCCCGACGACGGCGTCACCAGGGAGGATCTCGTAGAGAAGGCGGACAGGGCGCTCGCCAAGGCGGAGCGCAACGGTAAGAACCGCGCCGTGTTCTTCAGCATGGCGGCGGACGAAGGGAAAGCTTAGGCCATGCCGTACGAGATCTCGACCGAGGTTTCCTTTTCTTCGGCGCATTACATAGACGGCTACCCGGGGGATTGCGCCCGTCTCCACGGCCACAACTGGGTCGTCAGGGCGGCGGTCAGGTCGGAGGCCCGCGGCGAGGGCGGGCTGGCCTGCGACTTCCGCACGGTCAGGGACATGCTCGGCGAGATCATAGAGCCCCTCGACCATGCCGTGCTCAACGATATCCCCTACTTCCGGGAGAACAATCCCACGGCCGAAGTCATCGCCGAGTACGTCTACCGGGAGCTCGCAGCGCGCATGGACGCCGGCGGCGCATCTGTGAGCAGGGTGGAGGTCTGGGAGAATCCTCGTAACTGCGCTGTCTTCTTCGAGGAGTGAGTATTGAAGGCGGTGGTCTTGCTTTCCGGGGGACTCGACTCCGTCGTCAACTTCAAGTGCGCTCACGACGAGGGCGAGATCCTCAGGGCCCTTACGTTCGACTACGGCCAGGCCGCCTTTGAAGGCGAGGCCGCCGCGGCGGCCGAATGCGCGCGGCGTTACGGCGTTCCGCACGAGATCGTCGGCCTCCCATGGTACCGCGGCCTGATAGGCAACCCGCCGGCCGGCATCGGGGCGTTCGCGCCGGTGTCCGGGAAGGACTTCGAGACGGACAGGCGCTCGCTCCTCGAGGAGACATGGGTGCCCAACAGGAACGCCGTGCTCGTGGCCGTTGGGGCGGCTTTCGCGGAATCGCTGGGAGCCGGTGTCGTGGTCGCCGGCTTCAACCTCGAGGAAGCCGAGATCTACCCGGACAACTCGGAGGAGTTCGTGAGGCGCACCAACGCCGCCCTGGAGGTCTCGACCCTGAGAGGAGTAACGGTCAAGAGCTACACGCTGGGGCTCGACAAGAGCGGGACCGTCGCGTTGGGCCTGGAGAGAGGCGCGCCCTTGGACCTCGTCTACTCGTGCTATGCACGGCCGCAGGGGGGGCTCATGTGCGGGGTCTGCCCATCCTGCGCGCGTCTCAAGGCCGCCCTGGACGCCGGCGGCGTGCTCGAGACGTACGGCGGCAGGTTCGCCGCGTAAGGCGGTAGCGATGGAGTACAAGCTCGCGCAGCAGCGCCTGGATTACACGGGCGCCGAACTGCGCTCCCGTTTCATACGAGACACCTTCGGGATGGAGGGCGACTCGGTAGTCGCCTTCCGCGGCGCATGCAGGGTCAGCGGTGAGCGCCTGGTCGATCTCGAGGACTTCCGGGCCGGGGCCACGGTCTGGGGTGACGACATGATGCATTTCATCGTCGAGATGTTCGGTGTGGATCTGCCCCGCATCACCGCCGTCCAGCGGCTGCTCTGCGCGGCCGCCAAGGACGCGGTCGACGCCGCGGCGGGCCGGCTCGCCGTCGAGAGGCGCGGGGACGACCTCTTCGCCGAGGGCGGCAAACTGTCCGTCTCCGTCGCGACGGTGTCGCCGGTGTCGGGACTGATTCACTTCGGCCTCAATGTCACGACCGAAGGAGTGCCGGTCAAGGCTGCTTGCCTGGGCGACCTGGGCCTCGAGCCCGAAGCCGTCGCTCTCGATGTCATGAGGCGCTTCGTCGGAGAGATCGAGTCGATGGAGGCCGCGGCGCGCAACGTGAGGCCGGTGGACTAGCGATGACGGGATACCTGAGCGAGATATTCGCATCGTTCGAGGGTGAAGGGGCGCGCGTGGGGATGCCCGCCGTCTTCGTCCGGCTCTGCGGCTGCAACCTCGCCTGTTCATACTGCGACACGGCCTATGCCCGGGAACGAACCGACTACGCGACCGTCGAGGTGGGAGGGCGCGAGAGCCGGCTGGCCAATCCCGTGAGCCCCGGGAAGCTGGCCGGGATCATGGCGGACGCCTTTCCCGGCTGTCGCGACGTCCGCATCACGGGCGGGGAGCCCCTCCTCCAGGCCGATTTCGTCGGCCGGGTCGCGGCGCTCTTCCGGCGAATGGGCATGGGCCTCCACCTCGAGACCAACGGCACGCTCGCCGGCGAGATGGCGCGCCTCGGGCGTCTCTTCGACACGGTGACCATGGACGTCAAGCTCCCTTCGAGCCAGGATGGCAGGAGCCTCGAAGCCGAGCACACGGCCTTTCTGCAGGCGCTCGCCGGCCCGGCGCGGCCCGGGAGCGTGTGCGTCAAGATCGTAGTGACTCCCGAGTGCTCGGACGACGAAGTCGAGCACGACCTCTCGCTTGTCGCGCGCTGCGGCCCCCGGGCCGTGGTCTTCCTCCAGCCGGAGTTCGACGAGACCGGGCCGGTCGTCGGCGGGGAGCGCATGCTGCGTCTCCTGGACGCGGGCCTGGCACGCCTGCGGGACGTCAGGATATCGCTTCAGATGCATAAGATTCTCAAGATGAAATGACGAGTCACGAGGACCGGATCAGATGGAGGAGATGAAGCGGGCCGAAGGCGCCGGGTCCCGGGAGACGATCGGGATCACCTCGACGGTGCCCATCGAGGTCGTGTACGCCTCGGGCCGCCGGGTGCTGGACCTCAACAACGTCTTCATCGACCGCCCGGACAGCAACTCGCTCGTCGAGCAGGCCGAGCGCAGGGGATTCCCCGAGGCCAGCTGCGCCTGGATCAAGGGCATATACTCCGCCGTCCGCCTCGCCGGGCTCCGTACGGTCATCGCGGTCGTGCAGGGCGATTGCAGCAACACGCATGCGCTCATGGAGACGCTGGAGACCGAGGGCGTCGAGACGATCCCGTTCATGTACCCATATGACGGCGACCGCAGGATGCTGGCGATGCAGATCGACAAGCTGGCCGGCATCCTCGGCGCGCGTCCGTCGGACGTCGAAGACGCGCGGCGGAGGCTGGACGCCGTGCGGAGGAAGGTCGCCGTGATCGACCGGTTTACATGGCGCGAGGGGACCGTGACGGGTTTCGAGAACCATTACTTCCAGATCTCCTGCAGCGACATGAAGGGCGACCCCGGCGCGTTCGAGGCCGAGGTCGAGGATTTCCTCTCGCGCCTCGCCGCCCGCAAGCCGCTCGGCAAACCCATCCGCCTCGCCTATATCGGCATCCCGCCCATCGTGGGCGGCATATATGAATTCATCGAGGCCAACGGCGGACACGTCGTCTTCAACGAGCTGCAGCGGCAGTTCAGCCTGCCATTCGAGTGCGACGAAATCGTCGATTGCTACCTCAGGTACACTTACCCTTATCACATCAACCGCCGCCTCGCCGACATCGAGGCTGAGATCGAGCGGAGGAAGGTGGACGGCGTCATCCACTACGTCCAGTCTTTCTGCTTCAGGCAGATCGAGGACATAATAGTCCGCAGGCGGCTCGACCTTCCGATTCTCACGCTGGAGGGCAACAGGCCGGGCAAGCTCGACCTGAGGACGAAGATGAGAATCGAAGCCTTCCTCGACATGCTGCGGTACATCAGGCAAGGGGATTGACTGCCGCCGGTGCTCGTGTTAACTTGCAGGCGAAGCGCGGGCACAGGGAGCGAATACATGCAGACTCGTTACGACCCGGCGGAGGCCGAGGGCAAGTGGTATTCCATCTGGCTCGAGAGGGGTCTCTTCACGCCCAAGCCCCGGGACGGCAAGCCGTTCGTCATCGTCATGCCGCCGCC
>JALGWA010000086.1:0-4588 GCA_025774425.1 bacterium | reverse complement strand
ACATGTGCTCAACATGACCCTTCAGGACGTCCTCATCCGGTGGAACATGGTCCGGGGGGCGGAATGCCTCTGGCTTCCGGGCAAGGACCATGCCGGCATAGCGACGCAGGTGGCGGTGGAAAAAGCCCTCAAGAAGGAGAACAAGACCAGGCAGGACCTCGGGCGCGAGGCGTTCACGGCGCGCGTCTGGGAGTGGAAAGAGCAGATGTCCGGGAAGATCTCGGAGCAGCTTCGGCATCTCGGCGCCGCCTGCGACTGGACGAGGGAGAGATTCACGCTGGACGAGGGCCTCGCCCGCGCCGTGAGGACGGCGTTCGTCACGCTCTACCGGCAGGGACTGATCTACCGCGGCGAGTACGTCATCAACTGGTGTCCGCGTTGCAGGACTTCGCTCGCCGACGAGGAAGTGGAGCGTGAGGAGCTGAAGGGCAGCCTCTGGTACATACGCTATCCCGTCGAGGGCGGTGGGCACATCGCGGTCGCGACGACACGGCCCGAGACGATGCTCGGGGACACGGCCGTGGCCGTGAACCCCGGCGACGAGCGCTACAGTTGGGCCTGGGGCAAGACCCTGGTGCTCCCCGTGGTCGGCAGAAGGATACCGGTGATCAAGGACGAGTTCGTCGATCCCGGGTTCGGCACGGGCGCCGTCAAGGTGACTCCTGCACATGACGCCGACGACTTCGCGATGGGGGAGCGCCACGGCCTGGAGCGGGTCGTCGTCATGGACGAGAGCGGCGTCATGAACGAGAACGCCGGCGAGTACGCAGGGACCGACAGGTTCGAATGCCGCAGGCTTCTGGTCGAGCGCCTGGAGAAGGAGGGCCTGCTGGAGAAGGTCGAAGACTACGATCTTTCGCTCGGCAAGTGTTACCGCTGCGGCGTGCCGGTCGAGCCCTACCTGTCGAAGCAGTACTTCGTCAGGATGAAGCCGCTGGCGGCGCCTGCGCTGGAAGCCGTGCGCGACGGACGAATAAGATTCCATCCCGAGCGCTGGACCAGGGTGTACTACCACTGGATGGAAGGCATAAGGGACTGGTGCATCTCGCGCCAGCTCTGGTGGGGCCACAGGATCCCGGTGTGGTATTGCGACGGCTGCGGCAACGTCGTCTGCGAGATGGACGACCCGGCGGCCTGCGACAAGTGCGGCGGGGAACTGCGCCAGGAGGAAGACGTCCTCGACACGTGGTTCTCCTCCTGGCTGTGGCCGTTCTCGACGCTGGGCTGGCCGGACGAGACCGACGACCTCGAGCGGTTCTACCCGACTACCGTGCTCGTGACCGGTCCGGACATCATCTTCTTCTGGGTTGCGCGCATGATCATGGCCGGCCTGTTCTTCGCCGGAGACATCCCGTTCGAGCACGTGTACTTCCACGGGCTCATACGCGATGAGCACGGGCGGAAGATGTCCAAATCGCTGGGCAACTCCCCCGACCCGTCCGCGCTCGTGGAGAAGTTCGGTTCGGACGCGCTCCGGTTCACCACGGTGTCCCTGACCCCGCGGGGTTCGGACGTGCTCTTCGCCGAGAGACTTGTGGAGACGGGCAGGAACTTTGCCAACAAGGTGTGGAACGCCGCGCGCCTGATCCGCTCCGCGGGCGGCGGGGCGGGGGGGCGGGACGGCGCCATGCCGGACCCGGCCGACCTCGAAGTCGCCGACCGGTGGATCCTGAGCGGCGCCGGCAGGTTGACCGCCGACGTCGCGCGTCGCATCGACAACTTCGAACTCAACGAGGCCGCCAAGGCGGTATACGACTTCGTCTGGCACCGGTTCTGCGACTGGTATCTCGAGATCGCCAAGGAGAGGTTCTACTCCGAGGACGAGAGAGCGAAGGCGGCGGCCCTCGGTGTCTCACGGGCGGTGCTCAGACGGTCGCTCGCGCTGCTTCATCCCTTCATGCCTTTCGTGACCGAACAGATCAACTCCGAGCTGGCGCTTTCGGAGAGGAGTCTGATAGACGGAGGCGCGGACCTGGACACCGGCTTCCCCGCCGACGACGAGGCCGAAGCCGTCATGAGGAACGTGTTCGGCATAGTCGAGGCCGTGCGCAACATCCGCGGCGAGATGGGCGTGCATCCGTCGGACGAGGTCGATCTCTACCTCAAGTTCGCCGACCGGGCCGAGATGGAGAGCGTTCTCGCGCTGGGTTCCTATATCACGAAGATGGCGAAAGTGAAGCGCATCGCCGAAGGCGATCCGCCGGGCGAACGGCGGCCGGTTGCGACCAGCGTCGTCGGCCGGACGGAGGTCGCCGTTCCGCTGGGGGACGTGATCGACATAGAGGTGGAGAAGGCTCGGCTGAAGAAGGAGCTCGCGAGAATCGGCAGGATTCTCGAGAGATCCGAGGCCAAGCTCAATGACGCGGAGTTCAGGGCCAAGGCCCCGGTCCACGTGATCGAAAAGGAAGAGGAAAAAGCCCGGAAACTGACCGAGGCGCGGGCCAAGATCGAGAGAAACCTGTCTTTGATCGCTGACTAGGGGGTGACCGGCTATGAGAAAGTCGTTCCCCGGGGTTCTTGTGCTCGGCGCCTTGCTGCTCCCGGCATCGCCCGCACCGGCCGAGGACCTCGCAGTTACGGTTTACAATTCGAACATGGGCGTCGTCAAGGAGACGCGCAGGTTCGATCTGGAGCGCGGCTACAACGAAATCTCCATGGTCGACATCGCGGCCCGCATCGACCCGACCTCGGTGCGCATCGATCTCGAGGGGCAGGGCGAGATCACCGTCGTCGAGCAGAACTTCCAGTACGACCTCCTCAGTCCCGGCAAGCTCCTGGAGAAGTATCTCGACGACAGGGTGAACCTCGTCACCGGGGGCGGCAAGGAGTTCGAGGGCACGTTGCTGGGATTCGACAATTCGAGCATGGTGATCGAGGTCGACCGCGGCGGTGTCGTCGTCGTCTCGCGGGACGACGTCACCGACATCAGTCTCCCGCCGAGCCGCAAGGGGCTCATCGTCAAGCCGACGCTGGTCTACAGGGTCCATGCCTCGAGGGGCACCCGGGCGACGGCGGAGGTGGCCTATATCACCGAGGGCATCAACTGGCACGCGGAGTATGTGGCAGTCCTCGGGGAGCACGATGAGGGGATGAGCATATCTTCATGGATCTCGATCGACAACAAGTCGGGCGCGACCTATGAGGAGGCCAAACTCAAACTCATCGCGGGCGAGGTGCACCGGGCCGAGAGGAAGGGCCCGGTCGTCATGGACCTCGGGGGCGAGGCGAGGTATGCCGCGGCTCCGCAGCCCGTCGAGGAGAAGGCCTTCTTCGAGTACCACATGTACACGGTCCCGCAGGCGACGACGATAAGGGACAGGGAAGTCAAGCAGATACGCTTTCTGCCCGAGACGGGGATAGGGGCGCAGAAGGTCTACAATTTCGACGTGCAGAAGAGCAGGAATGTCAGGGTCGTCATGGAGTTCGAGAACTCCGAGGACAACAACCTCGGGGTACCTCTGCCGGCCGGCAAGGTGAGGGTGTACAAGGCCGACGATGACGGGAGCCTCGAGTTCATCGGGGAGGACAGCATCGACCACACCCCGAGGAACGAGGACGTCAAGGTGTATGTCGGCGACGCCTTCGACATAGTCGCGGAGCGGACGAGGACCGACTTCGACCGCGTGTCCGACAGGGTGACGGTCGAGACCTACGAGATCAAGATCCGCAATCACAAGGACGAGGCCGTGGAGGTCGTCGTCTCGGAGCATGTCTACGGCGACTGGAGCATCAGGAAATCGTCTCACAAATACGAGAAGAAAAGGGCCGACCTCATCGAGTTCAGGCTTCCCGTGGACGCCGACGGCGAAACCGTTCTGACTTATACTGTGCGAAGGAGGTTCTAGGAGGGCGCGGATGGAGAGAATCGGGGAAAGGCTCCGCAGAAGGAGAGAAGAGCTCGGTTTGACGCTGGACGAGGTCAGCGGGATGATCAGGTACCGCTCGGAGATCATCAGCGCCATCGAGGAGGGAAGGACCAATGTCTTCCCTGCGGAGGCGTACATGAGCGCTTTCCTCAGGGCCTATGCCGTCGCCCTCGAGCTCGATCCCCGCGAGATAGTGAGAGAGCAGAAGAGCGAGGAGGAAAGGGCGTTCGAAGCCATACGGAACATAAGGGCGAAACCCAGGCGCCGCCGCAGATTTCCACGCAAAGTCCTCTATATAGGGATTCCCGTCGCTCTCGCCGTCGCGCTCGTGTTCGTGGTCGACCGCGTGCTGTGGGAGGGCGGGCAGGGGACGGGCGGGGGGGCGGTGGAGGAGGGCCCGGCCGCCCGGGTCGATGTCACCGTCGAGGCCCCGGGAGGGGCGGGTGCGGATGTCGGCGCTCCTTCCGCCGATGCCGGTGCCGCGGACGAGGCCGCCGGCGAGGGGCAAGCGGCGGCTGCGGGGAGCACGGCCGCGGTGGAAGGGAGGGCGAACGAGTCGATGAATGAGGGGCCGGACGGCGCCGAGACGCCCGCCGCGGGGAGCGGAGGCGCGTCGGAAGACAGCGCCGCGGGCCGGGAAGAGCCGCCGGAGGAAGGCGGAGCGGGCGGATCGATGGGCGCGAGGGCGGAAGGCATGGGCGGCGAGGCGGCCGAGACGGCCG
>JALGWA010000085.1 GCA_025774425.1 bacterium | reverse complement strand
AGGGCAAGGCCTTCTGCGCCGGCGCAGACCTTCACTGGATGAAGAAGATGAAGGACTTCACCTTCGAGGAGAACCTGAAGGATGCGCTCGAGCTGGCGAAGCTGATGTACAACCTCTACACGCTGCCCAAACCGACCATAGCCGGCGTGAACGGCGCCTCCATAGGGGGCAGCAACGGCCTCGTCGCGGCATGCGACATCGTCGTCGCCTCGCATCGGGCCGAGTTCAGCCTGAGCGAGGTCAAGATCGGCCTGGTGCCCGCCTGCATAGGCCCCTACCTCATGAAGAAGGTCGGCGAGAGGTCCTGCCGCGAGCTCTTCACCACGGGCGAGCGGATCTCCGCCGACAAGGCCATGCGGCTGGGACTCGTGAACGACGTCGTCACGCATGCCAACCTCAGACGCAGGATAGAGGAGTACGCCTCGGTCCTCATGACGAGCGGCCCGCACGCCCTGGCGGTCGCCAAGGACTTGATCGGCAGGCTCGCGGAGATGCCGCTCGAAGAGGCCAGGGAGTACACGGCGAGGGTGATAGCGGAGCTCCGCTGCGGCGAGGAGGCCCAGGAGGGCATGACGGCGTTCCTCGAGAAGCGCAAGCCGCGCTGGATGCCCTAGGAGATTGCGGCTCAAGGCCGCGGCCCAGGGCGCCGGCGCCGCGGGTCGTCGGGGCGCGACGCGGGTGTCGCCGGGCCTGTTTCGTGACGGGCGTATCCCGGCGTGCGATGCTGCATCTAATCAAGTGGCAGTCGGGATCAAGGACACACCCTTTCGAGGTTCAGAAGGAGGTCACGAATGAGTAAAGAGGAGATCAAGGTGGGAGATGCCGCGCCCGATTTCGCCCTCAAGGACCACAACGGCAACGACGTCAAACTCAGCGACTACAAGGGCAAGAAGGTGATCCTGAGTTTTCACCCCCTGGCCTGGACGGATGTCTGCAGGACGCAGATGCGCCAGCTGGACGCCAAGTTCGACAGGATCGCCGAGCTCGGCGGCGTCGGTTTCGGCCTCAGCGTGGACAGCACTTTCTGCAAGCATGCCTGGGCCAAGGACATCGGCGTCGAGAAGACGCCCCTGCTGGCGGACTTCTGGCCGCACGGCGGCTACGCCGCGGAGCTCGGGCTCTTCAGGGAAGTCGAGGGCACAAGCAAGAGGGCGGTCGTGATCCTCGACGCCGACGGCAAGGTCGCCTGGAAGAAGGTCTATCCCATACCGGAAGTGCCTGACATCGACGAGATAATGGCGGAGCTCGAGAAGGCCTGACGGGCCGCTCGGCGCCATTCGCGGAATAGAGCCCGGTTTCTCCGAACCCACCACGGGAGGGCGTCATGGAGGACTTTTCGATCCTCATCGGCGGCAAGGCGGGGGACGGCATCCGCCAGATAGGCGGCCTGGTCGCGGGCCTGCTCGGCCGGCTCGGCTATCATGTCTTCTTCTGGGATGACTACCCGTCCCTCATAAGAGGCGGACACAACTTCAGCCTCATAAGGGCGTGCCGTTGCATGATCCAGGCCAACACCGACAGCGTCGACCTCATCGTCGCGCTCAACGCGGAAACCGTCGACAGGCACAAGTCCCGCCTCAAACCCGGGGGCACGATCGTCTTCGACGCCGACGCCTTCGAGGCCGAGGGCCTGGGCCTGAACCTGGGGAGCATGGTCAAGCAGGCCGGCGGCAAGCCCGTCATGCGCAACACGGCGGCCTTCGCCGTCATAGGCAAGATGCTCGGGCTCAAGTGGGAAGTGGTCGAGAAGATCGTGCGCGACTCGTTCAAGAAGGCGACCGAGATCAATCTCGCCATCGCCAGGGCCGCTTACGACCAGGCGGGCGGGACGACCCTCGACATCGAGGCCGGTCCGGCCGAGCCGCTCCCGCTCATGACGGGAAACGAGGCCATCGCCCTGGGCGCCGCCGCCGCGGGGCTCGACCTCTATGTCGCCTATCCCATGACGCCCGCGACGAGCATACTGCACTTCCTCGCCGCGCACGAGGAGGAGCTCGGCCTCGTCACCTACCATCCCGAGAACGAGATCGCGGCGGCGGTGACCGCCATAGGCGCGGCATACGCCGGCGCGAGGACCATGGTCGGCTCCGCCGGGGGCGGCTTCGCCCTCATGGCCGAAGCCGTAAGCCTCGCGGCCCAGAGCGAGACGCCGGTGGTCTTCGTGGTGAGCCAGCGGCCCGGGCCGAGCACGGGCGTGCCCACGTACACCACCCAGGGCGACCTGGGCTTCGTCCTAAGCGCGGGGCACGGCGAGTTCCTGCGATTCGTCGTCGCCCCGGGCGACGTCAACGAAGCCTTCGAGCTCACGGGTCTGGCCATGAACATGGCATGGAAGTACCAGATACCGGCCTTCGTCCTGACCGACAAGTGCCTGAGCGAAAGCACCTATTGCTTCGACGCCGGCGGCGCCGCAGTCACGAGGGAAGAGGGGCTTCTCTGGGACGGCGGGGGCGGGTACAAGCGCTACCTCGACACCGAGGGCGGCGTCTCTCCGCTCGCCTTTCCCGGGACGGCGGGCGCCGTGGTCAAGGGCACGAGCTACGAGCACGACGAGTACGGCATAACCACCGAGGTCGCCGAGGCCGTCACCGCCATGCAGGAGAAGCGCATGAAGAAGCGCGCCGGTCTCGCCCGGGACGTCGAGACGGACCTCGAAGCCGTGAAGACCTACGGCCCGCCGGGTTCCGACACGGCGATTCTCACCTGGGGCTCGACCAAGGGCGCCTGCGTCGAGGTCGCGGAGGCGCTCGGCGTCGGGGTGGTGCAGCCCGTCATACTCGAGCCCTTCCCGGCGGAAGCGCTGAGGTCGGCGCTCGCCGGCGCCAAGAAGGTCATCGGCGTCGAGGTCAATGTCACGGGCTGCCTCGCCGACCTCGCCGCCTGTCACGGCGTCGAGGTCGCGGAAAGGATCTTGAAATACGACGGGAGACCATTCACGATCGACGACCTCAAGAAGAAGGTCGAGGGGGTGATCGGATGAGCGAGACCGGCCTCGATACCTACGCCGAGAACACGTGGTGCAAGGGCTGCGGCAACTTCGGCATCCTCTCCGCGGCGAACGCGGCCTTCAAGACGCTCGCCGCCGAGGGCCGTCCGCTCGAGACGATCGCCATCGCCTCGGGGATCGGCTGCAGTTCCAAGATAGTCGACTACATCGACGTCAACTCCTTCTATTCGATACACGGCAGGGTGCCGCCGACGTTGACGGGCATCAAGCTCGCGAACAGGGGCCTCAGCGTCATCGGCTTCACCGGGGACGGCGACGCTTACGGCGAGGGCCTCGCGCATGTCATCATGTCGGCCAAGCGGAACATCGACGTCACGGTGGTGATTCACAACAACAGGGTCTACGGCCTCACTACGGGGCAGTTCACGCCGACGAGTCCGAGGGGCTTCCGCGGCAAGTCCACGCCGCGGGGGAGCGTGGAGCATCCCCTCAACCCCCTGGATCTCATGCTCGCCGCGGGCGCGACGTTCGTCGCGAGAGGGTTTTCGGTCAAGGCGGATCACCTCGCCGACCTCATCGTCCAGGGGGTGAAACACAAGGGCTTCGCATTGATAGACGTGCTGCAGCCTTGCTTCACCTTCTTCAACACGTACAAGTTCTACAACGAGAAGGTCTACGAGCTCGAGGGGCATGATGTCTCCGACCTCGAGGCGGCCCGGGCGCGCGCGAGGGAGTGGGACTACGGGGCCGAGGCCGAGAGGATTCCAATAGGCCTCTTCTACAGGGTCGAGAGACCGACTTATGACGAGGAGGTGCTGAGGGGCCTCGTTCTCGCCGCCCGGAGGGAGAGGGCCGACATCGGCGCCTTCATAAGGTCGCACATGTAGAGCCCGGCGGAGAGGGCGCGGGCTGCGGCCCGGATGCGGCGGGACGCCGGCCCACGGGGGCCTGAAGAGGGGCGGGTGGAGCCGGGAGGCGAGGAGGTACGCCACGGCGAAGATCGAGCTTGAGCCCATAGGGGTGATCCACACGCCCTTCAAGACGCGCGATGAAGTGCCCGCCCAGTCCACGGGGGGCCAGGACGTCGAGGCTGTCATCGAGGTCTACCCCGAATACGTCCGCGGCCTCGAGGACCTGGACGGCTTCTCTCACCTTCTCGTCGTCTTCCACCTCCACCTCTCCGAGGGCTTCGGTCTCAAAGTGGTGCCGCTGGATGAGACCGTCGAGCGGGGTGTCTTCGCCACGCGGTCGCCGAGGCGCCCCAACGGCGTCGGGGTTTCCGTGGTCGCGCTCGAGCGCATCGAGGGCGACAAGCTCCACATAAGGGGTGTCGACATGGTGGACGGGACCCCGCTCCTCGACATAAAGCCCTACATTCCGCATCTGTATCCCGGCCCCGATGAAGTCAGGATCGGCTGGCTGGAGGGCAAGGCCGACCGTCTGAGGGGGAAGGAGCCCGGCGGCCGCCTCGGCGCGTAGCCGGCGCGGGTGCGCCCCGGACCCGGCTTCAGGACCCGGCGGCCTCCACGATATAGAGCACGGCGCCGTGCTTGACCTCGGCCGAGTCCCGCGCGGCGACCCTCACGACGCGTGCCCGGTGGGGAAACTCGGGCTCGCCCGGATAGATTATGGGGTTGAAGCACTTCATCACCTCGACGAGGCCGAGGGTCGCGCCCTGTTCTATGATGTCCCCTTCGTCGGCGTAGGGGGGCGACTCGGGGTTGGGCCGGCGGTAGAAGATGCCGTCGGTGGGCGACCTCACGGCGAACATGCCTTCGGGTATGTCGTCCGCGGGCGCCCCCGGCGCCGCCTTGTCGATTTCCACTATCTCTCCCTCGAGCCCCGCGCTTTCGGGGCTCACGCGGAACAGGGGCTCGCCGAACTCGACCCTGCGCTTGCGCGTCGTGATGAAGTGCTCGACGACGACGCCGTGGTGGTTCTCGGGAAGCATGAGGTGGAAATAGCGCCTGAGCACTGTGAGATATCCCACGAAGGAGCCGGGCCGGAGAAAGGCGCCCACGGCGGGGGGGAGGTCATAGAAGCCGACTCCCGGGGAGAGCACGTCGAAGTGCCCCTCATGCCCTTCGACCTCTCTCACGGCGCATGTCTTGGGATCGCCCATGAGCCGCAGCATGTCATGCTCTCTCCCCGACATCGGGCCTCCTAGATATCCGTCAGGTTGTGAAGGTCGTGCATCGACCAGATCCTCGGGTTCTTTATCCTCCGGTAGCCCGTCGACTGATAGCACATCTCGACCATGGCCCTGAGGTAGGTCCTGAGCTCGCCCATGAACACCACCTCGTCGGTGTCCATGAGCGACGCCGACCGCACGGGGTCCATGTCCCGCGTTATCCTGTCCTCGACCGCCTGCATGCCTTCGATTATCTTGCGGCGCTCCTCTTCGTCCTTGGTGATTATCTCGAAGTCGTCGTCGAGCTTGGTCCGGTAGGCGCCGATGGCGAGTGTCCTTCCCTCCATCACGGCGAGCCTCGTTATGGGCGTCGACAGCTGGAGCACGGGGTCATACGCTATGCTCGACATGGCGTAGTAGCCGGCGCCCGAGGCCTTGCGGAGCAGCACCGTTATCATGGGGACGTCGTTGGTGGAGTTGGTGTAGAGGAGGTTGGAGCCGTAGCCGAGCAGGCCCTCCTTCTCGGCCTCCACGCCTATGTCGAAGCCCGAGATGTCCTGGAGCCATATGATCGGGATGCCGTCCGAGTTGCACGTCCTCGAGAACTGCGAGATCTTGGAAATGCCCTCGCGGTAGAGGATGCCGCCGGGCCGCTTCATGTCCGGGTACTCGGGATGGTCTATCAGGAACTGGTTGTTGGCGACTATGCCCACGTAGAGGCCGCCGATCCTCGCTATGCCGGTTATCATCTCCTCGCCCTTGCCCGGCAGTACTTCCCAGAAGAGGCTCGAGTCCACGAGACGGGCTATGACCTGGCGCGTATCGTAGGACATGCGGTAGTCCTCGGGGAAGATGCACTTGAGCTCGGCCGTGTCGTACAGCGGTTCGCCGGCGTCTGCGCCGTACCTGTAGTACTCCACCGCCGAGTGGGGAAGCGTGGCCACGTCCTTCCTTATCATCCGTATGACCGCAGGGTCGTCCGGGCCCCTGAAGTCGGCGCAGTTGGAGATGTGGCAGTGTATGTCGGCGCCGCCGATGGTGAGCGACGTTATGTTCTGCGACTTGCCGCCCTTGATCAGGGCGGCCCCCGCTATCACCATGTAAGCCTGCTCGGTCATGTACACGCGGTCGGAGATGATGGGCATGTAACCGCCGCCGGCGATGCAGTCGCCGAATACGGCCGCTATCTGGGGCACGCCGTTCGCGGAGAGCAGGCTGTTCATCTTGAAGATGAAGCCCGCCCCAGTCGGTCCCGGGAAGGAGCGGCTCTGCTCCGGGAGGAACAGACCGCTGCAGTCGATGAGGTAGATCACGGGAATGCGCAGCCTGAGCG
>JALGWA010000084.1 GCA_025774425.1 bacterium | reverse complement strand
TTCAAGCTGGATGTCGCATCGGCCGAAGGCAAGCGGACGGTCGAGGCGGCGGCCGTGATAATTGCGACGGGTGCGGGAGAGTATGCGCCCGGCGGCCTGCTCTACGGCGAGTCGGACAGGGTGTTGAGCCAGAAGGAGTTCAGGGCCAGGATCGAGGCGGGCGAGGCCGGGGCCGAGAGAGTCGTGATGCTGCAATGCGTGGGCGCCCGGGACGAGGAACACCCTTACTGCAGCCGGTATTGCTGCGTGGAGGCCATAGAGAACGCCCTCCGCTGCCTGGCCGCGAACCCGGACGCCGAGGTCACGATTCTGCACAGGGGCATACGCGTGTACGGCTTCGAGGAAGACGCCCTCACCGACGCCGTCGAGAAGGGCGTCGAGTTCGTGGAGATAACCGGGGCGGTGAAAGTGAACGGCGCGGGTGGGCTCGAGGTGAACGCGGAGGGCGTGGACGGCGGAGCCGTTTCCTTGAAGCCCGACCTCTTCGTGCTGTCCCTGGCCCATACGCATGACGGAGCCAATACCGACCTCGCGCGGCTCACCGGCGCGGCGCTCGACGATCTCGGCTTCTTCGACGTGCCGAAGCCGCTGGAGGCGCCGATGAGCACCACCCGAGAGGGAGTCTTCGTATGCGGGTTCGCGCGCGGGCCCGTGACGGTCGTGGAAGCTTACAACGAGGGCCTGGCTGCGGCGGGAGCCGTTTGCCGGTACATCGAGCAGAGGAAGGTGACGAGTTGAATCTTGGACAGGTGGCGGAGATCCTCAAGTGCGACGTGCTGGTGGGGGAGAACATCGACGGCGTGGAGGTCGGGGGGGTCTGCGCGGCCGATCTCATGAGCGATGTGCTGGCCTTCACCAAGCCCGGGTCGGTGCTGCTGACGGGCCTCAGCAACGTGCAGTCGGTGATCACCACGCACGTGGCGGAGGTCGTGGCGGTCATATACGTCAGGGGCAAGAAGCCCGACGCCGAGGCGCTGAAACTGGCCGAACAGAAAGGCATACCGCTCCTGGCGAGCCGGCTGTCCATGTACGAGGCCTGCGGCCGCCTATGGCAGGAAGGTCTGGGGGTGGGAAGCGATCTGGGTGGAGAATGAGTGACGAGGTCCTGTTCTTTCAGGAGTTCAGTATCACGGGAGGAGATTTCTCCTCGGCCGGGTCGGTGTCCACCGAGATCAAGTCCATCCTGAAGGAGATAGGCTTCCACCCGTCGGTGATCCGCAGGGCCGCCATAGCCTGCTACGAGGCGGAGATGAACGTTACGATGTACGCCGAGAGAGGCGTCGTCAGGCTGTCGGCGACGCCGGCCGCCATAAGGATACAGTTCGAGGACGAGGGCCAGGGCATCGCCGACATCGAGCTCGCGATGCAGGAGGGCTATTCCACGGCGACGCCGGAGATGCGCGAGATCGGCTTCGGCGCCGGCATGGGCCTTCCCAACATAAAGAAGAACTCGGACGAGTTCGAAATCACTTCCGAGGTCGGCAGGGGAACGAAGCTCGACATAGTCATCAAGGCTTAGGACGGGGTCATGGCCGAGAAATACTATCATCCGCTCGAGTTCATGCTGGACAGGTGCAACGGCAGGATGAAGTGCATGCGCGTCTGCCCGACCGAGGCCCTGCGTGTCAAGCAGGGCAAGGTCAGGCTGATCGAGGAGCTCTGCATAGACTGCGGGGCCTGCGCAGAGGCATGCCCGTCCAAGGCCATCGTCCCGCTGACCGATCCCTTCACGCGGTCTTCCAAGTACAAGTACAGGGTCGCCCTCGCCTCCCCTGTGCTCTATTCCCAGTTCGGCCTGGACATCGACCCCAAGGTCGTCGTCCAGGGGCTCAAGGAGATCGGCTTCGACTACGTCGTGGACGTCTCGAGGGCGTGCGAGGAGATAAGCGCCGCCATAGACATATTCCTCGAGGAATACGATGGCCCGGGACCGCTCATATCGTCCTTCTGCCCGTCGGTCGTCCGGCTGGTGCAGGTCCGCTATCCCGGCCTGACAGAGCTCTTGATGCCGGTGAACGCGCCCAGGGAGATCGCCGCCCGCGAGGCCAAGGAGCGGCTGTCGGAGGAGCTCGGAGTCGGGATGGGCGAGATCGAGATCATCTATCTCACCCCGTGCCCCGCGAAGATCGTGGCCATCAAGCAGCCCGCTGAGAAGGGGAGGTCATGGATCGACGGGGCGATCTCGATCGCCGACGTCTACGCGCCGCTCTTCAACGCCGTGAGCAATCTCGCCGACGATGAGATAGATGCGTCCATAGCGGAGGAGTTCACCTTCGGCGCCGGCTGGTCCATGCTGGGCGAGATGACGAGGCTGCTCGGCTCGGAGCGGGGCATCGCCGTGTCGGGCCTGAGCGACGTCACGCGCGTCCTCGACGACATAGAGAGCGGCCGGCTGAGGGGAATAGACTTCGTGGAGGCGTCGGCATGCCTCGGCGGCTGCATCGGCGGCTCGCTGACGGTCGACAACATGTACGTGGCGAGGAGCTCCGTGCTCAGCATGATGAGAAAGCACGGGCAGGGGAGCGTCGTCGACCGGAACGAGGTCGTGGGCAAGTACAGGGAAGGCTATTATTTCCTCGAGCGCAAGCTGGCCCCGAGACCGCTGCCGCCCCTCGACAAGGACATCTCCGCGGCGATCCGGAAGAAGAAGGAGAAGGACGCCATATACGCCCGCCTGCCGCAGATCGATTGCGGCTGCTGCGGCGCACCCACCTGCCGCGCCTTCGCCGAGGACATCGTCCGCGGCCGGAGCAAGCTCGAAGACTGCATCCACCTTTGACGGGGTCAGAGCTCAAAATGCACAGTGCTCTGACCCCAATGAATGCACATGGGGTCGGAGCTCAAAATGCACAATCGGGTCGGTGCCGCGGCACCGGCTGGAGGTGGAGTCACGTCCCCGAGGTGGTCTGGCCCCGCTACGCCTGCGCGTGCTTGGCGATGCGCAGGAAACGGGCGTTGACGGCCACGATGACCGTGCTCAAGGACATGAGCACGGCTCCCATCGCCGGACTCAGGATTATGCCGGACTCGTAGAGCACCCCGGCCGCCAGCGGTATGGCGAGAGCGTTGTAGCCGGTGGCCCAGGCGAGGTTCTGGATCATCTTCCTGTAGGTGGCGCGGGCGAGACCGATGATCGAGACCACGTCGAGGGGATTGCTCTTGACGAGGACGATGTCGGCCGTCTCGACGGCCACGTCGGTGCCTGCGCCGATCGCGATGCCCACGTCCGCCTGGGCGAGGGCGGGTGCGTCGTTCACCCCGTCGCCGGTCATCGCGACGACCAGTCCGCGTTCCTGCACATCCTTCACCCTCGCCGCCTTCTCCTCGGGGAGCACCTCGGCGAAATACTCGTCCAGGCCGATCTCTTCAGACACCCAGCGGGCGACGCGGGCATTGTCACCCGTCAGCATCATGCAGCGTATTCCCATCGCTTTCAGTTGCATCACCGCACTCTTGGACTCCGGCCTTATGATGTCGGCGAGCGCCACCGCACCCTTCACTTCGCCCTCCATCATGACGAAGACGACGGTCTTTCCCTGGCCGGCCAGGGCCTCGATGCGTTCGTCGTCGGGGGTCAGGCCTTTCTCCCTCAGGTAACCCGGGCTCACGACTTTCACCGACTTGCCCTCGACGCGGGCTTCGGCTCCCCTGCCGGGGATGGCCCGGAAACCTTCGACCGGGAGCGTCACGGGGTTCGAGGCGGCGATCGCTCTTGCGATGGGGTGCTCGGAGTGGGCCTCTACGGCGGCGGCGTACTTCAGGAGCTCGGTCGCGTCCACATCGTCCGTGAGCGTGTGCACGTCCGTGACGCCGAAGCGGCCCTCGGTCAATGTCCCCGTCTTGTCGAACACGATGGCCTGGATGTTCCTTGCCCTCTCGAATGCGGCGCGATCTCTTATGAGCAGCCCTTCCCTGGCGGATATGGCCGTCGAAACCGCGACCACCAGGGGGACGGCGAGCCCGAGGGCATGCGGGCATGTTATCACCATGACGGTCACGGTGCGCTCGAGGGCGAAGGCGAGGTCCTTGCCGAGGAAGGCGAACCAAGCGGTGAAAGTCACGGCTCCGCCGGCAAGGGCGATCATCGTCAGCCACAGGGCCGCCCTGTTGGCGAGGTCCTGCGTCTTGGACTTGCTCTCCTGCGCCTGCCTCACGAGGTCGATGACTTGCGACAGGAAGGAGTCACGGCCGGTCCTTGTCACGGCGACCGTGATGGAGCCCTCCCCGTTTATGGAGCCGCCGATCACCTTCGATCCCGCCGACTTGCCGACGGGCACGGATTCGCCGGTGAGCATCGCTTCGTTGACCGACGTGTCGCCCTCGACCACATCTCCGTCGGCGGGGACCTTCTCACCCGGTCGCACGACCACCCGGTCGCCGACCCGAAGATCGCCGAGGGGCACATCGGCCAGGCTGCCGTCGGGCATGATCTTGTGGGCCTGGGACGGCATCAGCCGGGCGAGTTCCTCGAGCGCCCTCGAGGCGCCCATCACTGACTTCATCTCTATCCAGTGACCGAGAAGCATGATGACTATAAGGGTCGCCAGCTCCCAGAAGAAGACCTTGCCCGCAAGGCCGAACACGACTGCGGAGCTGTATACGTAAGCCGTCGTGATGGCCGTGGAGATCAGGGTCATCATTCCCGGGGTCTTCGCCGCCAACTCCCGCACGAGGCCCCGCAGGAAGGGATAGCCGCCGTAGAAGAACACGAAGCTAGACAGTGCGAACAGGACGTAGAGATCCCCGCGGAACCTGAGCGAGGTTCCGATGCCGAGGAGCCCCTGGATCATGGGGCTTAAGGTGAGGATGGGGAGCGTGAACGCCAGCGATATCCAGAAGCGCCTCTTGAAGTCGGCGACCATGCCCGCGTGGCCGTGGCCCGCATGGCCGTGAGCGGCATGGCCGGCGTCCCGCCCGTGTTCATGGCTCATGTGGCCGCCCTGTGCGCCCGTCGCGCTCGGGACGGGCTTGGCGTGGCCGGTTTGCTCGTCGGCCTCATGGGGTGGCATCTCTCGGCCTCCTTCCCGGCTCGCCCGGCGGCCCGCCGTGCGCGGTGCCCCGGGCCGTCCGGCCGCATGGCGGAGGGAAGACCCGGGCGGATTCGCACCGGTAGCCCGCGGCCTCGACCGTATGCATGCGCCTGTACTAATAGTAACAGGTACGCTAACCTACCGCAACGGCACCCGGGCCGGTCTCGAAATGCACGATCCGACGTGCGCAGGCGCGGTGAAGCGCCGCCGCGCGCCGGGGTTCCGCTCCCGCGAGGGCCGCCGGTCGGTCGCCCGCCTCCGCCTGCTTCATGACACCCCGGGGGGATTGTGCATTTTGAGCTCTGACCCCATGGACCAGACGACCGAGATGTGGGACATCAGGCCGAGAAGCACCATGGCCGCGTAGGGGCGACCGAGCAGGGCGCCCAGCATGATACCGAGGAGACGCACGTCCCTCTTGCTGAGCTGTTGGATTATGCCCGCCGGCGGCCCTCCCCGGTAGCGGATGTAGTATTCCTTCCTTGCGTAGCTCGCGAGCATGAAGCCGGCGAGTGAGAGGAAGCCGACGATCCATACGCCCGGGTGCGGGTGCCTCACCCAGTAACCATATGACAGCCCGACGACGATGGCGGCGTCGGCATAGCGGTCCAGCATGGTATCGAGATACGCCCCGAAGGGGCTGGCCTGCGACTTCAGGCGGGCGATTTCGCCGTCGCATCCGTCGACGATCGAGGCCGCCTGTATCAGCAATCCCGCGACGACCGCGGCCGCGTATTGCCCGAGGCCGAAGAGGAAGGCCGCTACGAGACAAGTCAGGAAACTCGCTGTGGTAACGGCATTGGGCGTCACGCGCGTGTTCGCCAGGTACCTCGAGATCATGATCGAAAGCCTGCGGTTGACCAAGCTGGAGACAATGCCGTCTTCAGAGGGCTTCGAAATGGTATGCGCCATATCACCACCTCCTGATCTGACTTTGTTCAGCCCGTCGGTTGCCGCCGCTCCACGGTGCCGCCGATTATACCACCATATCGCCCACTGTCCAGCGGATGTCGGCCTCCACGGGTACAACACACGGCACGCGGGATCGATCGAACGATACGGCCGAAGGGTGTGACCGCGAGGCCGGACCCGGGCGGTGACCCGGAGGAAAGAGGTCACACCCATGCTGCCAGAACCAGGCCTCAAGAGCAATATAGCGCTCCCGGCGGGGAGATGGAAGAGCAAAGTGCAGGGGGGAAAGGCCCGCAGGACTCCCTCGACCTGCAGGCCCGCCGCGATTGAAAAGCCCCCGGTTTCGTGGTATAATGAACCGCACCCGAACATCGGAACGGACCGGCCGGAATGCACAAACAAGCGGCCCCATTTCCCGGATGCGCTCCCCGTTCAGTGACGAGCAAGGCTGCCGGGTCATTTCTTCTGGCCGCACTCTTGATCGGCTTCTCTGC
>JALGWA010000083.1 GCA_025774425.1 bacterium | reverse complement strand
CGCGCAGGATATTGAGGGCGGTGCTTCCGGGTGTGGTCGCCACCGCGCGCCAGGCGCGCCCCGCGATCTCCATGGGACGGAATCCGCTGAGCAGCGATGACGAGCCCGCCACGAGGACGAGGCCCATGCCGCTCAGCACCAGCACCCAGTCGAGGAAAGCATCGAAGAAGGTATTCCACAGGCCGACGAGTGCGCGGGCGGCCTTGGCGTCGCTCACTCCGGACGCCGCCGTCTCGCCGCCGTATCTGACGAGCACGAAGAACGCCAGCGACAACAGCGTGAGGGCGAGTCCCTGCTGGAGCAGGGCGGTCAGTCTCCGCTTGGATACCAGCAGGCCGAGGGCCATGAGGCCGATTCCGGAAAACAGGAACACCAGCCGCCGGCGGCTCAGCAGGCGGGCCGCCCTCATCCCGTCCAGCATGAGGTCTCCGTTGGGGAGAGCGCCGGGAGCGGCGAGGAGCGCCTGCGCGTCGGCTGGGATCTTCTCGGCGAGCTCCGGCTGGGATGCGAGGGCGCTCCTCAGTACGACCCCGATGTCGGAGGCGGTAAGGAGCACATCGGCGGCCGTCTTCGAGAACACCGCCTGGTGGGCGGTCTGTGCCGCCCTGCGGATGATGCCGCGGAAGGCGTCCGAGTCGACGATCGCGCGCGCCGCGGCCAGCACGATGGGTCTATAGGGGGTCAGGTCCCGATAGGTGGACACCACCGCGTCCGTCAGGCGGTCGGCGGTGAAGGACGCGACGTCCGGGTTGCCGAGGCTCGCGACCGCGAGATCGGCGAAAGAGTCCGCGTCGAAGATGGTCCGCGGCACATACGAGAGCAGCAGGCCCGTGATGATCGCCGCCACGCCGACTATGCCCAGCGCGGAGGCGATGACTGTGCGGAAACGCCGCATGTGTGTTGTCTCCCTTGAACGGCCACGAGCTTAGTCGCCGCCGCGGTTCAAGTCAAGCGATAGACGGCCCACGGGCGGCTCCGGGGCGGCTAGGCGGAGGAGACGATGGACTCGAATGTACTGTCATAGGCCGAAGCCATGGTTTCCCAGTCGTAACGGCTCACGAACGAGCGGGTCTCGGTCATTCGCGTGTCCTCGATGCGCTCGATCCTCTCGGCCAGCATGCCGACGAGGTCGCCGAAGGTGTCGTAGAGGTGATCGGCGTGGCGTTGGGCGGGTATGTGCTCCGGGTATGCGAGGCGCCTCGGTAGTAGGGGGTAGCAATTGCAGTAGATCGCCTGCACGACGCTCGCCCCGAAGAAGTCGTGTATGGAGGTCACGGGCAGGATGTCGGCCTTCCAGAGCCAGGAGGCATACTCGGCGAAGGACTCCACGTAGCCGATCTGGACCACCCGGTCCCCGAGCGCCGACGCCGCGTCCCGGAAAACGGCCGGCTCCACGTCGAAACTCTCCCCGAGTATGGCGAGATCGAAGTCGAGTCCCTGCCTGTCGAGCGCGGTCACGGCGCGGAAGAACTCGTCGGGATTCTTGTCGTACTCCCAGCGATGGTTCCACAGCAGAAGCGGCCGCCGCCCGGGGTCGCGCTCGACGCGGTGCCTGTCGAGACGCCCGAGGTCAAGCCCGAGGGGAAGCACGCCGCTCTTGGCCACAATGGTCTCGACGGTGCCGCGCTCGTTGTGATCTGGAAAGCCGTCGAGAAACGGCTCAAGCCCGTCGAGGAAGGCGTTGCGATGGTACTCGGAGTTGAACAGGACAGCGTCCGCGGCGAGGGCGGAGGAGTAGTTTATGAAGCAGTAGTGGACGTCCCGCTCCCTGGCGCGGTCGCGATCCTTTTCCGACCAGGGATAGGTTATCTGGTTCTCGTGGAAATACACGGCGGTCGGGACGTCGGCCGTCATCTCCCTCGTCAGGGCGAGGAAAACCGTGAGATCGAGCATATCGGTCGCCACGATGCAATCGGGCTCGTGTGCGCCCTCGGCGAAGAGCCGCGCCAGCGTCACGGCCGCGCCGTGCATCCGCCACTTCCAGTGGCGCCCCTCGAGTCCCAGGATGGCGACGTCATGCGCGCTGTGCTCGGCGTACTCCTTGGCCCAGGCGGCATGCGACCCGGCCAGGAACGGTTCCAAGATCAGGATTCTCATGGGCACCTGCAAGTCTACGACAACAGGCCATGCATGTTCAAGCGAGTATGGGTGTCGGACCCGGCCCCGGTGTGATATAATGAACAAGAGACGGCATATCCAAAGGAACACCGATGGAGGGGATTGCGATGAGATCCGGTTCCACAGCGATGCTTGCGGCGCTCATGCTCTGTGCGGGCCTGACCGCGGCGACTCCGGCGGCGGCATCCGCCGGGGATGTCACCGGGTTTACGATAGGGGAGGGGCTGGCGACGGTGACGCTGCACGCGGCCGGCTTCGATGTCGCCGGGCCTGCCGGTGCGCGGACCATAGAAATGGACGGCTTCGGCCGCCTCGGCCGGCCGGGCGCGCCCGCTCTTCCCGTCAAGCGGTTCCTCGTCGCGCTGCCTCCCGGCGCGAGGGCGATCTCGGCCCGCGTCCTGGGGGCGAGCGGCATCCGGCTTCCCGGCACGTACGACATCAAGCCGTGCCCGCAGATCTTGCCTCTTCCCGGCACGCCGCGCTTCGCTGAGTACGCGGCGAGAATGCGCGCCGAATGGCAGGCCGCCCACGATGCCGTCTACACCGCGGACGACGGCTGGCCGGGCGGCATCGCATGGCTCGCCGGGTCGGGCACGCTCCGCAAGTATTCCTATGCCGCGGTGGCTTTCTGTCCTTTCACATATTATCCGCGGTCCGGGCGCCTCGATTACCACGAGAGCGTGACAGTCGCGATCACGTATACGCTGCCTGCGCCCGGCGGCGATGAAGAGAACCTCGCCCGCCTTCTGCTCCGCGACACCGCGGCGGATGAGAGGGCGGCGACGCTCTTCTGCAACTACGACGAGATCGCCCCGCTTTACGCCGCGCACGGGGGCGAGCCGGCGACCTTGGACGAGACCTATGACTACGTCATCATAACGACGGCCGGTCTCGT
Source organism: bacterium (assembly GCA_025774425.1). GTDB lineage: Bacteria > Arandabacterota > Arandabacteria > Arandabacterales > JALGWA01 > JALGWA01. The sequence continues at coordinate 3,425 of JALGWA010000083.1, read as the reverse complement.
GGGCGCCGTGACTTCGTCGGGTCTTCCCGCATGGAAGACGGCCGTCGGCCACAGCTTGAGGACCGTGCTCATAACGGACCCCGAGATCACGAGCCAGCCGGGCGCCGACCTGGCCGAGCAGATCCGGAACTTCCTGCGCGCCTATTACGGCGTATGGGGCATAGAGTATGTGCTCATCGTGGGAGACTACGCCACGGTGCCCATGCGAATCTGTTACCCCGACTCGGCTTTCCATGTCTACGACCCGAGTGACCCCGGCCTCGTCGCGCCGGGGACCCCCACGGACTACTATTACGCCGACTTGTCGTTCACCGATGCCGACTCCTGGGACCTCGACGGCGACGGCTACCTCGGCGAGTACAACCAGGACAGCCCCGACTTCCTCGCGGAGGTTTCGGTGGGGCGCATACCGATAAACGATCTGACGCGGATTACGTATGCTCTCGACAAGAGCGTCGCCTTCGAGCAGGATACAGGCTCGTGGAAGGCCAACGCCCTTCACGCCGCGGCTATTCTCTTTTTCGAGAACCAGAACTACAGTGGCTACCCGTTCGTCGACGGAGCGACGGTCATCGATTCGATCGAGAGGGGGCTCATGGGCGGCTGGACCGTCACCCGCATGAGCGAGCAGTCGGGTATCGTCACTTCGCTCTTCGCTTGGCCCGCGATCTCGGAATCGGCCTTCAACACGGCGTGGCGCACGGGGCGGCATGCGGTCGTCAACTGGTCGGGACACGGCTGGCCGGACGGTGCGTACAGGACGGTCTGGGAATGGGACGACGGCGACGGCGTGCCGGAGTCGGAGAACGGCGAGATGCAGAGCCATCGATTCATACACGTCTCGACCTCCAACCTCGACGATGACTACCCGTCGGTGGTGTTCGCGATCTCATGCGATGTGGGCTTCCCGGATCCCAATCCATACGGCAACTGCGGCATCGACCTTCTGACGTTGCCGGGGTGGGGGGCGGCCGTAGCGATGCTGAGCTCATCGAGGCCGGCCGCGATCTCGTCGGACTGGCGGAACTCGCCCGGCGGGACCGAGCAGATCTGCTACGAGTTCAACCGCTACCTTATCGCGGAGGGCGAGAGGGTCGGCGACGCCCTGTATGACGGCAAGTACTACGCAACCAGCACGTACGGCTGGGATCGGGTGTACGAGTACATGAACCTTTACAACTACAACCTCTACGGCGACCCGGCCCTCCAAGTCGAGGGCGTCTCGGCCGGAGTCACCGGGGTCGGCGGCGCCGGGAGTGAAACCGCCCTGCGGTTGGGCCCGCCCAGCCCCAACCCGTTCGCCTCGTCCACCATGCTGCGCTTCGCCCTCGCCGAGGCGTGCCGGGTGCGGGTCACCGTGCACGACGTCAGGGGAAGGCGGGTTGCGGTGCTTGTCGACGGCCGTTGCGAGGCCGGCGAGCATGAGGTGTCCTGGGACGGGACGAGCCGTCGCGGCGGACGCCCCGGAGCTGGTGTCTACTTCGTCACCGTCGAGGCCGCCGACGCGAGGGCGGCGGTGAAGGTGGTGCTGCTCGACTGGTGAGAAACCGCTGTTCTTCGGTTGACTAGATCGCTTGCGATTGTTAAACTCGGTCATGCACAGCCCGATGGAGGGTTTTCCGGCGGGTGAGGCTGTGCGGTTGGCAGCCGCTTGGTGATTTACCCACCAGGTTTTGAGAGTGCGGAGGTGATCAATCTCAATTCCGGAGCCTGCGAGCTCAGTAGTATCAGTATGAATAGGAACGGCAGTACGTGAAGTCGAAGCGAACGGGAACAGGTTCGAGCTCGGAAATGCTTGGAGTCTCTTTGGATTCGTTCGATAAGCGGCTGATAAAGTGTCCATTCGGGATCAAGTCAAGTCCGGTTTAACTGTTCCAGGTCCAGAGGAGATTCGAATGAATATCTATGTTGGGAACCTGTCATATGATGTCACGCAGGACGACCTGCTTGAGGCTTTCAAGGCGCATGGTCAGGTGGCGAGCGTGAACGTCATCACTGACAAGTACACCGGCAAGTCCAGGGGTTTCGCTTTCGTCGAGATGCCGAACGACGACGAAGCCCGTGCCGCCATCAGCGCCCTGCACGATCAGGAGCTCAAGGGACGCAACCTCAACGTCAACGAAGCTCGCCCGCGGACGGGCGGCAGTCGCGGCGGCGGCCGGGGCGGCTGGTAGGATTTCTCCGCCACATCAGTCATGCCGGGAGGGCCCTTCGCAGGGCCCTCTCTTCATGAAGGCGCGGAGCCCGGGATGCAGGATGAGTCTCCGCGAGATGATTGCGCGGCTGCAGGTGTCACTGCCTTGACATCGCCGGGGCCGCGCTGTAGAATTGGTTACTCGGGTACTGTGTCCGGGTCCTGACAAGGAGAGGCAAACATGGCGAGTGGCGAAGACAGGACGGCCGGCGGGAGCGGCACCCGGGACGTGCTGATCGGGCTCTTGGTCCTCGGGTCCGTCTGGGGCTTTCTCGAGGTCGTCGTGGGCGGCGCGATGAAAGCCGGCGGCGTTCCCTACAGGGGCGACACACTCACCGGTCTCGGCATGATGCTCATGGGCATCGCCGTTGCGATGTACAGGAAGCCATTGCTGCTGCTGGCGGTCGCCGCGGTCGCCGTCGGCGTGCGGCAATTGTCCGTTCCGGTGCTCCACCTTTCGACCTTCTGCAAGGCCAACTCATGCCTCGCGGTGCTTCTGGGGGGCGCGGCTCTCGCGGGCGCGGCGGCCATCGCCGGCGGCCGGCTCGAGCGCGGGGTAAGGGCCCGCGTCGCGACCGGATTCGGAGCGGGCCTGGCGGCAGGGGCGACGTTCTACTTCATCGGCATGCGGGTGGCTCCGTGCCGTTACCTGCTCTCCTTCAACAGGCCGGGCGGCTTTGCGGCCTTCATGCAGGCCGAGGGGCTCATCTGGGCGGCGCTGTGCGCGGTCCTCTTCCCGGTGGGCTACCGCCTCGGACAGACCATGAGGGACAAGGTGTTCGACCTCCGCGTTACGCGTCCCGCCTTCTACTACGCGGCGTCGGCGGCGCTCGTCGTCTTATGCTGGGGCATAAGCGCGGTTGCAATCGCCCGCGGCCTGTGACCTCTCCGCGCTGAAGCGGCTTGACCTATCGAAGCACGACGAGGCGCCGGACCACGTCGGCGCCGGGCTGCGCCGAGGCCCGGACGAAGTATACGCCCGACGGGAGGTCGGCCAGGCTGAAGTCGAATTCATGGCGTCCGGCGGAGTACATCCGGTCCGCGAGAACCGCGGTTTCGTGCCCGGCGACGTCGTAGAGCCTGACCACCGTGTGCGAGGCCCTGCTCAGCACGACCGCGAGACATACCGTCTCCCCCGACGGATTCGGGCCGAGCGACAGCGACAGAATCGCGCGTCGCGTCACCGGCCTGCCGCCGCCGGTCCCGACCCCGGCCGCGGCATCATACGGGG
>JALGWA010000082.1 GCA_025774425.1 bacterium | reverse complement strand
GGCGCCGACCACCCGGCCGGTGTTGTCCTGTCCGTACCACGGTATCCTGTCCGTACCGTTCGTCCACCCGTCGTACAGCGTCGTGACGTACTCACCCGCAAAGTCGAAGATCTTGATCGTCACCTTGCCGGCGCCCTCCGCACTGTAGAAGATGTGCGCCGGGCTGCCCGACGTCACGTCGTACGGGTTCGGGTAGCAGTAGACGTCGGTGATACCGAACGCTTCGCCACCGCCGTCCGAGTAGACGTCGATGGTGTAGCGCCGCCAGACGGGCGTCGCGTGGTTGCCGACACAGTCGGCGACACCATGCTCGCTGTAGTAGCACAGGCAGTCATCGCACCAGTCGCTGTCACTGCCGTGGTCGCACTCGTTCTCGCAGTCGAAGATCACCACGTCGATCGACAGGCCGTGCGAAGTCGCGCCGAAGTAGACCTCGCCGAACTCGAGCTCGATGATGTGCGTCTCCGGGTCCCAGGTCATGGAAGTCGGCTTGACCCAGCCCAGTCTCTCCTCGTACTCGATCGGACCTTCGTAGCCGTCGTAGCAGCAGTCGTCATCGACCCGCTCGACGAGGAACATGTCGGCGCAGATCTTGCTGAAGTCGAGACCCGCCTGGTCGTCGTTGACCTTGAGCTGGATTACGGGGTGTGCCCCCACGACGTCACCGAGAAGCTCGACCGTCGGCGGAGTCGCATCGACCGTGAACTCCCTGGTCAGCGTCTCGCGCTCGCCGATGCCGTTGATGGCGACGTAAGTCAGAGTGTAGTCGCCGGCCGGCAGGCCGAACGTAGCGCAGTCGTAGCCGTAGTAGTCTTCCCAGTCGAAGTTCGTGTCGATCGACATCGTCAGCCTGTTCGACACGCCGTCGTAAGAGCCGTCCCAGCCGTCGGCAGCCTGGCCGTCCCAGATGATCATGTTATCGAAGATCGGGTTGCCTTCCGGCCCGTCGATCTTCACCTGGATGTCACTCGAGCTCACGCCGTGGATCACGTCCTCGATGATCGAGTAGAAGGTAGGCCACGGACCGGCGAAGCCGTTGCAGAACGGCATGAAGACCGGGTCCGAAATCCTGAAGCCTTCCGAGTACACCACCGCGTAGAGGTCCATGCAGGCGGCGTTGAACCAGATCTCGTTCGCGTCCGTGTCCCGGACCACGTTGAAGATGCTGCTGAAGATCCAGCGCCGGCTGTTGGAATCCCACCTGGCGATGGTGAGGTCGGCCTCGGTGCCGCCTTCGGGGATGTCCGCCTCGTCGTACGTCATCTTGACCGAAGCGGTGTAGCCCTCGTCGAAGCACGCGAAGCCGCGTCCCCGGCTCGTGAACATGACAGGCGGTCCGACCGGCACGATCTCATCGATCTGAGGACCGGCGGCGGGCAGAGGCGTCTGGATGAGCAGTATGCCATCCGTGTAGTCGAAGGCGCCGGACACGATATTGACCGACATGCCGTCCTGGCTGACGTAGCCCTTCGTGCCCTCCCCCGTCGTGTGCCTGTAGGTCCTGACGTTGTCCTCGAGCACGCCGACCGAGCCGTTGTCCAGGTAGCTCGCCAGTATGGTGGCGTTGCCGTGGTACCCGGCGTCGGTTATCGAGAACTCGTCGACCCACCACGTGGGATCGCCGGGATTCTCGGGGTCGAGGAGAACCGCCGTAGGAGTGTTGAACCTGTCGGGTATGTCGTTGTCGAGCACGACGACGAAGGTCGGCTGATCCTGCGCCGTCGCACCGACCGTGATCATCGCCTGGCTGTTGATGTTGCCCCACCTCTGGAAGTCGGTGATGTTGGGCGTCGCACCCATGGTCATGACGCCGTCGGTGATCGTCGCTTCCATGTAAGGAGGAGCCGCATCCTCGGTGCCGTCGGTGTAATGGCCGACCGCCCTGATCAGGTAGTCGCCGTCGGCGACGTTGTCGAGATTGACCGGTATGCCGTAGAGGCCGGTGTCCATCGGCGTATCGGTCTGATCGATGAGCGTCCACTCGTACTCGTCACCGAAGACCGCGACGTCGGCCATGTACTCGAACCTGACGTAGTCGGTGTTCGACGGCGCCGTAGCGAACAGCCAGCCGCTGACATTGTCGTAACCGGCTATCTGCACCGTCTCCGGGCCAGGCGGCAGGATCTCGATCATGATGTACGGGAGCTCGAAGTCCATGCTCTCCGCGTCGTTGTCCACGTTGTCGAATCCCACGAGCCTGATGTAGTACTCGCCCGGGGTGAAGAAGCTGGCGTCCCAGTTGAGCGTGTACGTGGGGCCCGGGCCGACGATGAGGCCGCCCAGGTTGCTCCACGTGGCATGCGTGCCGCTCTGGGTGCCCATCAACGTGCCGCCGTCGACCGGAGCGTACTGGAACTGAGCACCGGCAAGGCCGCTGCTCTCCTCCCAGTTCTCGTACGAGCACATGGCGTCCTCGGCGCCGTCCTCGCAGATACCGGTGATCGTTATCAAGCCGGAGAACTCCGAGTTGTCGGGCGTCACGTCGTCGTTGATCTGGGTGACCCAGCCCCAAGGCGGGCAGTGGTCGATGTAGCGCTCGACGTCGACCTGGAACTGGTTACCCGCATAATCCTCTCCGCGCACCGTCAGGAAGTATCCGCCCGAGGGCACGCCGGGGAAGGACGGGCTGCTGTTCTCGTCCCACATGTAGGCCCAAGGCGCCTGCCTGTCCGACCAGATCCACGTGGTCGAGCCCACGTCGGCGTCCGCCGCCCTGTAGCCGAAGTCCACCCACCTCACGCCGTTGGCGTCGGTCGCGCTGGCGACCAGCTCCACGAACGGTCCGCCGATGAAGGGCGCCTCTTCGGTGAACGTCTCCGGATACATCGGAGTCGTCTGAAGCGTGACCACAGGCGGAGTGTTGTCCACGGTCACCGTGATCTCGGGCGGGTTGTCGTCCTCGACCAGGTTCTCGTTTCTCGTAACCGCGCGGAGCTTGTACGCGCCGTCGGCGACGAGCTCGGTCCGCCAGTAGATCGTATCGCCCTTGGCGTCAAGGTTCCACGGATCACCCATCCGGACCCGCGTCGTCGCGATGTCCGTCCAGTCGCCGAGCGATCCGACGGGCTTGTACTGATAGGTGACGTCGAATATCGCATCGTCGTCGATGACGTCGGCCGTAAGGGCGACCCAGTGTCTGATGAGATCGCCCGGAGCGGGGTTCGTCAAGAACGCGCTCGTCGGGTCGACGTTGAGAATGTAGAAGTCGATGCTGTACTCCATGTAGTTGCCGAGCAGGTCGACCACCCTGGCGACGAGGGACGGCATGGCGTAACCGCCGCTCAGCGCGCCCGGCGTCAGGAAGTCGCAGATGTCGCCGGACGACGGGAAGGTCACCGCGTAGTCGGCCGCGTAGTCGCTGCTCGAGCCGACCAGCTGCCTGCCGTCGAGGATCTCGTCTCCGTAGAGGTAGTACTCGACCCTGTCGACGTCGCAGGTGGTCGCCGTCCAGGCGGTCGCCGTGACGTCGTCGCCGCAACTGACGTAGGCCGCGGTGCCCTCGTAGACATGGCCCGCGCAGTTGACGTCCACGATGCGGACATCGGGCGCGGTGTTGTCCACGACCACCGTCATACCCATGCCGTTGGCCACGGCCGCGGCGAAGACTCCGGCATCGACGCACATGTCACCGTCCTGGTCCCAGCTCCACTCACCCGCACCGTTGGTGGTGCAGAGCATGATGTCGTAGGAACCATCCGGCAGAGTCGTCGTGTCGAAGGTGTAACGCCAGATCGTCTCGTCGGTGACGGCCGGGTACAGGGTGTCCGGCTGGGACCACGGGCCGTCGGACCAACCGCACGTGCCGACGTCGGGATCCTCCGTCCTCTTGTACATCCAGAAGGCCTCGTAGGTATCCCACGGGCAGGTCTCCTCGGTACCGACGATGTTGATCCTGCCGTTGACCCTCGTCTCGCCGCAGACCTCGGCCGCCTCCGGAATGCTGATCGTCAGCACCGGGTAGGTGGTGCTTATGACCACCGACACGTAGGCGTAATTCACGTTGCCCCGCTCGTCGATGATCTCGGCCTTGAGGTTGACGACGTCGCCGTCATTGAAGACCGACGTGTCGAAGTCGAAGTAGTAATCGTAGTGGAAGAAGCCGTCCTCGTCCGGCGTACTGTCCCCGTAGGTGTCGTCGGTGCCGAAGAGGGTCCAGTCGTCGAGGGCGCCCTCGACCTGGTAGTAGGCTCGGACTTCGCCGACATCGTAGTTGGACATGTAGTTGGGCCACTGCACCAGGAAGTAGACGTAGTTCCACTGGGAGCCCATTACGTGCTGGCCGGGGATGAGCATCGCATCCGGGTCGTCGCCCAACGCGAAGATACCGGTCGGCGCCGACTCGTCGAGTATCACCACCTGCCAGAGGTGGGACGTCCAGTTGCCCGCCTCATCGACGACGTACATCTCGATGCTCGCGAACCCCTGCGGATAGTTGGTGAGGTCCCAATCGAAGGTGTAGTCGGTGCCCACCGGCAGGGTCTGCATATCGAGCAGCTGCCCGCCCATGCCGACCGATTCGCCGGCGAGCTTCCTCAGGTAGAGCCAGTAGGTCAGCTCACCCGTCGCAGGGCAGTCGTCCGTGGCCTTGACCACGATCTCGGGTGTCTCGGTGTTCGAGAACTCCTGGTTCCAGGGATCCGTGTACCCGCCTATCGAGTACCACGTGATGATCGGGGCGAACGGATCGTAGGTGAACGCCGTGGGCGCGCATTCCGCCAGGGGCGGATAGTTGCCCGACTCGTTCCACGGCCTCGCGCAGACCTCGAAGTCCACGCAGCCCAGGACGTCGAAGCTCGGAATAGCGGCTTCGACCGCATCCACCAGGTCGTCCACGGTCGCCTGGTAGGGCATGGTGGGAGGCGGCGGACTCGACGGATACTCTCCGACTTCATCGAAGAAGATCCACTCGCTGGGCTGGTCGCCCGGAGTCACCCCGTCGAGGTCCTTGACCCTGCCGTACCACTCGACGTAGCAGACGTTCTGCATCTGCTCCGGCTCGTTGATGTAAGCCTGGAAGAAACCGAGCGTGTCCAGCATGTCACCCGGAGTCCCGTCGTTGTGGAAGGTCTCGACATAGGCCGTCGGGTACGAGTGATCCGCGTCCTCGCCGGCTATCCACGTGAGAGCCGGGTCGGAGAAGTTGTCGGCGTTGTCCTTCGCGAGGACGCCGAAGTTGTAGGGCTCATCCCTCTCCGGGAGCATGTCGGAGACCCACTCGTACTCGGTGCCCCACCCGGTCTCGGGGACGTTGTCCGCCGGTACGGGCTCGCCGAGGAAGGTGGTCCAGTCGATGACGCCCGGAGTCGCGATGTCACCGTAGACGTAGAACTCGGCGACGTCCGGGTTCCTCGGCTCCTTGTCGTAGAAGATGTCGAGCCCTATGCGGCCGTCGACGAGCCTGGTCGCCCTGACGCCGCTGAAGTTATCCGCGAAGGTCGGGTTCACGGGGTCCGGAGCGTCGGTGTCGGCCATGAACTCGCCGATAGGTCCGCTCGACGTCCAGTCCCACATGAACGGCCATTCCTCGATGAAGGGGTCGCCCCAGGTGAAGGTGTCCCACTCCGGCGCGCCGGTCCAGTCGTAGGCGCTCCAGTTGCCGGACGCGTCCTGGGCGACGACTTCCATCTCGGGCTCGAGCTGTATCGCCTTGAGAAGCGGCGGGCTGGGCTCCTGGCCCCCCTCGGGGAGCTCGTCCTCGAAGAGCCTGCCGTCATCCCACCAGTCACCGGGGACTCTCTCGACGACCCAGGTGAATGTGTAGACGGGCGAGTTGGCCGCCAGGGGCACCTTGTCCATGGACGGGTAGCCCCAGTCATAGAGGTTGGCCCACACACCGGTGACCTCGTCGCCCGGCGCATTGGTCATGTCGACCGTCACCGTCGCCGTGTCCCCGATGCTCAGGATGCCGTTCAGGTCCTCGTCGATGAACGTGACGGTGATCCACTCGGGATCGACCTCGGGTATCTCGTTGTCCACGGCGACCGGCGCCGGGGAGCCGAGCATCACGACGTCTCCCATGAGCACGTCGCTCAGCACCCAGCCGTCCGAGAAGTTACCGGCGTCGTCCATCGACCGCACCCTTATCCTGGTCGAGTCGTCGCCGGCCGGCACGTCGAGAGCACCCGGAAGAATCGGGGCGCCCTCTATGAGCTGGTCGCCGTCACCGTTGTTGAAGAAGTAGAAGTAGGAGAATCTCCCGTCACCCTCGCCGCCGGCGCTGTAGTTGTCGTCGGTCAGCATGAGGTAGTCTTCGGGCTCGTCGGCGTAGTCCTCGCCGTACTGGTGGATCTCGGCGTGGACCATGGCGTCCTCCCACTGCATGTCGTAACCCGGAGCGGTGGGATTGCCCATGTCGACGATGATTCTCAGCCTGTCACCGACGTTGGCCACGCCGTTGGCGTCCTCGTCGATGAGCTCGAAGGTTATGTCGCCGGCGTCAGGCGGGCCGGGCCGCTCCGTGTCCACGGGCTGGCAGACGTGGTCGCACGTGCCGCCCAGGTCGAGGAGCA
>JALGWA010000081.1 GCA_025774425.1 bacterium | reverse complement strand
CGATCTCGGCGCGGAAGAGCACCCGCTCGTCGTACGCCCGCAGCCACGGCGCATGCTCCATGAGACTTCGCATCCCGACACGGGGCCTCTTGAGGAGTTGCCGCAGGGTGACGCTCCGCCCGTCCGTCCTCACCCTGTCCTGGTCCAGCCGGCGCAGCACATCGGCGACCATGGCCTTGCGGGCCTCGACTTCACGCAGCGCTTCGCGCGAGACCAGGCCGAACCTGCAGCCATAAGGCATCAACCTCTCGTCGGCGTTGTCCTGGCGGAGGAGCAAGCGATGCTCGGCCCTCGAGGTGAACATCCGATAGGGTTCCTCGGTGCCGCGTGTCACCAGATCGTCAATCATCACACCGACATACGCCTCCGACCGCAAGGGCACGAACGGAGATTCGCCCCTCAGGCGCAGCACGGCGTTGATGCCGGCCACGATTCCCTGCGCCGCAGCCTCCTCGTACCCGGAAGTGCCGTTGATCTGGCCGGCGAGGAACAGCCCGCCCACCTTCTTGGTCTCGAGCGTGGGCTCGAGCTCGGTGGGCTTCACGAAGTCGTACTCCACTGCGTAGCCGGGACGCGTTATCTCGGCTCCCGCCAGGCCGGGGATGCTGCGGAGCATCTCGACCTGTGTCTCCTCGGGCAGGCTCGTGGCCAGTCCGCTGATGTAGTACTCGAGCGATTGCCTGCCCTCGGGCTCCAGGAAGATCTGGTGGCTCTCCCTGTCCGGGAAGCGCACCACCTTGTCTTCTATCGAAGGACAGTACCTCGGGCCGACCCCTTGGATTCTACCTGTGTAAAGCGGTGACTTATCGAGATTTGCAAGGATTATCTCCTTGGTTTTCGCCGTAGTCCTCGTGATGTAGCACACATGGGTGGAATCGACCACGCCATGCGTGCGATGGGAGAAGGGCTCGACCACCACCTCGCCCCGCTCCACCCCCAGCCCTTCGAAATCTATGCCGCGGGCATGCACCCTGGGCGACGTGCCCGTCTTCAGCCTCCCCATCTCGAGGCCCAGCCGCTTGAGAGCGCCCGAGAGGCCCTGGCTCGCGCACTCGGCGCTCCGGCCGCCCGGGTAACTCCTGAGGCCGACGTGTATCAAGCCCCTGAGGAAGGTGCCCGTCGTCAGGATCACGGCCCCGGCGCGGAACCGGTAGCCCGTCCGGGTCTCGACGCCGTCCACGCGCCCCCGCCTGATCAGGATTCCCTCGACCAGACCCTGGCGGATATCCAGGCCGGGCTGTTCCTCCAATACCTTTCTAATAAACATCTTGTACGCCACGCGATCATTCTGGGAGCGCAGCGACCATACCGCCGGCCCCTTGCTCCTCTGGAGGGTCCGCATCTGCAGGGCGGTGGCGTCCGCCGCCCGGCCCATCTCGCCGCCGAGCGCGTCTATCTCCTTGACAAGATGCGACTTGGCGAGTCCGCCTATCGAGGGATTGCATGACATCTGGCCTATGGTCTCGATACTCATGGTAAGCAGAAGGGTGCTGCAACCCATTCTTGCGCAAGCCAGGGCCGCCTCGGCCCCCGCGTGGCCGCCGCCTACCACGATTATGTCGTATCTGCCGGGATGGTCCATGGGCTAATGTTTCACGTGAAACATTCCACTACTTTCCAATGCAGAATCTCGAGAAGATCTCGTCGAGAAGGTTCTCGGTCGCCCTCGAGCCCGTTACGCCGCCCAGGGCGGCAAGCGCCGCCCTCACGTCCGAGGCCGCAAGCTCCAAGGGCAGGTCGTCGAGAAGCGCCAACCGGCCTCTCTCCAGGGCCTCGACGGCCTCTTCGAGGCACATGGCATGGCGCTCGTTGATCAGGATCTCGCCTGCCACGTCGCCGGCGAGGTCCTCCGCAATCCTCCGGATGCGCGCCCGGAGGTCCTCGATCCCCAGGCCGGCAAGCGCCGACACCCGCACCTCGAGGCATTCGGGCACATGCCCGCCGGCGTCGCCGAGGTCGACTTTGTTGAACACAGCCAGGCGCCGCCGGCCGGCCGCCTGTTCCAGCAGGGCCTCATCGACCGTGTCCATGGGCGCGGCGGCATCCAGCACGACCAGCACGAGGTCGCTTTCCTCCACCGCCTTCCACGTCCTCTCCACGGCCGCGCGCTCGATGCCGTCCACGGCCTCGAGCACCCCGGCAGTATCATGGAGGTTGACGACCAGGCCGTCGACGGCGACGCTGGCGTCGACCACATCCCTGGTCGTCCCCGGCACGTCGCTCACCATCACCCTGTCGGCGCCGACAAGTCTGTTGAAGAGACTCGATTTGCCGACGTTGGGCCTGCCCACGATGGCGGCGTCTATGCCGTCCTTGATGAGCTTGCCCCTGGCACGCGTCGCCAGCAGCGCCTCGAGGTCCCGCCCTATGCCGCCGAGTCGGGCGGCGAGCCCCGTCCGGTCCACGGCCTCGACCTCGTCTTCGGGAAAGTCGATGTTGGCCTCGATGAGCGCCAGGTGGCCGGTGAGCCGGGCTTCGGCCTCGGAGATCCTGAGCGAGAGATCCCCCTTGAGCTGGCTTGCAGCCACCCGAAGGGCCTTCTCGCTCCGCGCCTGGACGAGTTCGCACACGGCCTCGGCTTGCGCGAGGTCCATCTTGCCGTTCAGGAAGGCCCGCCTGGTGAACTCGCCCGGATCGGCCGGCCGCGCCCCCTCCTCAATCAGCCTCCTCAGCACCAGGCGCGGGGCCGCCAGGCCCCCGTGGCAGGTGATCTCCACGACATCCTCACCCGTATACGACCTGGGAGAGCGCATGACCAGCATCATCACCTGGTCGATGATGCCGCCGTCGGCTGCGGCCATTTCACCGAGCAGTACGGACTTGTGGACGGACTGCGAGGGGCGGGCGCGCCCGCGGAAGACGCGGTCGCAAATCCCGAGCGCGTCCGGCCCGCTCAAGCGCACCATGCTCACGGCGCCGGCGCCGACCGCCGTCGCTATGGCCGCAATCGTATCGCTCATCTGGCCAGGTCGTCTCCCTCCGCCTTCTCGGTCGCCTGCCCGTCCGCGGGGGCTATGACGACGGTCTTCAGGTCGCCCTCCCCGACGGTGTAAGTCTTGACGGAAGGGTCGGCCTGGAGCGCTATATGGACTATGCGCCGCTCGGCCGCGGGCAAGGGCTCCATCTCGACCTCCTTGCCGCTCGACTTGACGCGGCCGGCCAGGAGTATGGCCTTGCTCCTCAGCGATTCGACGCGCCGCTGGCGGTACCCACCGACATCGACTTCCATGCGGACGTTGCGCTTGAGCTGCTTGCCCACCATGCGCTTGAGCAGATAGGTCAGCGCGTCGAGGTTCTGACCCCTCTTGCCGATGAGCAGGCCGTCCGCGCCCGCGGTTTCTATACCCACGAGGTAGGTGTCGTCCTCGCGGTCGACCCTCACCTGGGAACCGATGTCCATGAGTTTGAGGAGGTTCCCCGTCATCTCTTCTATCTTGGCCGCGGTCAAGCCGGACTCATCCTTGAGTCTGATCTGCACCTTGGCCTGCGACCCGCCTATGAGTCCGAGCACGCCTTTGGAACCTTCGTCGATCACCTCGATCTCCACGTCCTCGGCGCTGACGCCGAGCCGCGCCAGACCCTTCTCCACGGCCTCCTCGACCGTCTTGGCCTGCTCCACCACTTCATTTGGTCGGCTGGAATCTGTTTCCTGGTCGTACATCATCCTTCCTCCGCTAACTGGACCGTCTCAATCCTGTCTCCCCTCGCCAGCAGATACTGGTGCATGATGGTAAGAACGTTATTCACCAGCCAGTAAAGCACGAGTCCCGATGGAAATCTATAGAATATTACCGTGAAAATCACCGGCAGCATATAGGTCATGGCCTTCTGCTGGGGATCGGTGGACGAGAGTTTCTGCTGAATGAACATGGCGATGCCCATGAGAATGGGAAGCAGACTCAAGTTGTTGCCTATGAAGGGCAGGGTGAACGGGAGATGCGCCATGACATCCGGCGCCGACAGGTCGTCTATCCACAGTGCAAACGGCGCCCGCCTCAGTTCGATCGTCCTCGACAGCAGATTGAAGAGCGCAATGAAGACCGGCGTCTGCAGAAGCATGGGCAGACATCCGCCGGCGGGGTTGACCCCCCTCTCCTTGTACAGCTTCCACATCTCCTGATTGAGTCTCTTGGGATCATCCTTGTATTTCTGCTTGAGCGCGGCAAGGGCGGGCTGCAGTTTCTGCATCTCCCGCATCGACTTGAAGCTCTTATGCGTCAGCGGCCAGAACAGCACCTTGACGATCAGCGACAGCAGGATGATAACGATGCCGTAGTTGGGTACGGCCTCGTGGACCCACAGCATGAAGGAGAACACGAGGCGCGAGAGCGGACTGATCCATTTCCAGCCGAAGTCGACGGCCTTCTCCAGGCCCAGGCCGAAGGCCTTGAGCTCCTCGTAGTTGAGCGGCCCGACGTACAGGCCGTAGTCGACGACGCCGTCCGGAGGCCGTTCCGTCTCCACGCTCACCCCGATGCATTTTTCCGCGCCGACGAACGAGTTGGAGATGGTCCGCCCCGCCGGCGGCGGTATGAACGCGGCGAGGAAGTACTTGGTCTTGGTGCCCACCCACACGATGTCCCCGCCCATCTTCATCACGCCGTGCTTCTCGACGTCCTTGATACTGCGTTTCTCCAGGCCCTCCTCGCGCAAATAGGTCAGGCCGCCGAAGCCGCGCCGATCGTCGGCGACCCTGGCCTCCGTCGGCGCCAGGCCCGACTGCCAGCCCAACTCCACCGCCCTTATGGTCTCCGACCCCGGCCCGCTCACCGAGATTCGCACGTCGATCATGTACGTATCTGCTTTGAAATGAAAGCTTTTCACCACTTCCAGGCCCTGGGGCGTCTCGAGTGTGAAGGCCAGCATCCCCTCGCCCCCGGCGGGCACGGCCACGGCCGAGGCCGACGGCGTGAAGAGGGCCTCGGACAGGTCGATGCGCTCCCCCGCATGCGTGAGAAGCACTACGCCCAGGGCGTGCCGCCGCGACTCGGGCATGAGTTCGACGGGCATGTCGTCGACGCCGGGGTACCGCTTGAGCCTGAAGCTGGTGACCACCCCGCCCGTCGTGTTGAAAACGGCGTCTATGAGGGGCGTCTCGACCACGACATCAACCCCCGGACCGCCCGCTATCAAGGTCCCGAGCGGTGCCGCAACCGACTCCGGCGGAGCGCCGGCCCGCATCGCGCCGGCCTCCGTCGTTCCGGCCGGCGCCGCTTCCACCTGCTCGGTGGGCGCGGGCGCGCTTTCCGGCTCGGCCGGCTGCGGCGATCGCGGCCCCTTGGGAGCGTACATCCAGTAGAACAGAAGCACCATGAGCATGAGCACCATGGCCAGGAGGGTTCTTCGTTCCGTGCTCATCAGTTTCTCCTAGGGAACCTCGTCATACCCGCTGCCGCCCAGAGGCCGGCACCTCAGGATCCTCTTCGCGCTGAGTCCGGCCCCCTTGAGCAGGCCATGGCGCGACAGGGCTTGCATGGCGTACTCCGAGCATGTGGGTGTGAACCTGCAGCACTTCGGAAGCAGCGGCGAGACGACCAGCCTGTACGCGGCGACCGCCCCTATCGCCAGCCGCACCGCCGCCCGGTGGAGACAGCCGAAGAGGGTCAATCCAGAAGCCCCATCCTTTTCAAGATCCTTCTCATCTCGGCTTCGACATCCGCGGCCCCCGCGTCACCGATAGGCGGCGCCGCGACGAACACGACCTTGAAGCCGCGATCGGCGAGTTCCGGCTTGATGCGCCTGTAGGATTCCTTGAGCAGACGCCGCGCCCTGTTGCGGGCGACCGCCGAGCCGACCTTCTTGCCGGCGATGAAACCGGCCTTCCTTTCGATACCGCTATCAATCAAAAAATAGGCTTTGAAGTACTCACCCGCCCTGACATTGCGATGGGAGATGACGCTGTCGTACTCGAACTTGCGGGTGATTCTCTCGGACTTGCTCAGGCCCCGCTCAGACGGCAAGCCGCTTTCTCCCCTTCCGCCTCCGCCGTTTGAGCACCATCCTGCCCGCCTTGGTAGCCGAGCGTTTCCGGAATCCGTGCGTGCGCTTGCGCTTGAGGTTATGAGGTTGATACGTCCGCTTCAATATACTTCCCCCTTGGCATCCTTCTCCAACTCACGGCATTCTAGTTTGTCACTCACCACTTGTCAAGCCATTTCGAAGCCCCCGCCGGGGCGCCCGTCCGCCTCACCGCCGGGCCCCAAAAAAAGCTTGCCTCGATCCCGACCCGGTGCTAGTATGCTCTCACCAATCGGGAGACCGTCATCATGTGGATAAGTACATCCCGCCGACAGCACCGCCGTCGGCCTCTCACAGTCCGCACCCCGAGGCAGGCCACAGTGTGTACAAGTGCACGCGATATGTGGATAATTCACCCGGACTCCATGATATGTGATGTTTTATTTGACGCTGTATCAAGTGACTAGGCGATTATCAACACTTGTGGACAATACACCGGCGCCATAACGCGCCCGCAATGAACACCGGCGGCGCGCGGGCCGGCCGCGGCGGTCTCCG
>JALGWA010000080.1 GCA_025774425.1 bacterium | reverse complement strand
CTCCGGGTGGCGGTGGGACAGACATCGGCCATGCCGCCCTTCCTCGACGGGGTCGCCCGCGGGGTCATGGGCGAGAAGGTCTGCCGGGAGGTCGTCGAGAGAGTCGGCGAGGCCGCCTCGGCGGCGGTCGAGCCGCACGGCGACCACCGGGCGTCGGCGGACTACAGGAGGCATCTCATCGGGGTCATGGTGAGGCGCGCCTTTGCGGAGGCGGCCGAGGAGGCGGGGGTAGCGATTGAGAATTAGGATCACGGTGAACGGAAGGGACCTCGACGTCGAAGCGTCGGCGGGGGAGACGCTCGTGGAGGTGCTGAGGCGGCTCGGGTTCAAGAGCGTCAAGGACGGTTGCTACACGGGTACATGCGGGGGCTGCACGGTTCTGCTGGACGGCCGGCCTGTGGCTTCCTGCATCATGCTGGCCGCGCAGGCGGACGGGTCGTCGATAACCACGCTCGAAGGGCTCGCGCGGGACGGCCGGCTCCACCCCGTGCAGGAGGCCTTCCTGGAGGTCAACGCTCCCCAGTGCGGCTTCTGTTCACCCGGCATGATCCTGACGGCGGTGGCCCTTCTCCGCCGGAACCCCGATCCCACGCGGGAGGAGATCAGGGAGGCGCTCGCGGGGAACACGTGCCGCTGCTCTGGCTACGTGAAGATCGTGGAGGCCGTCTCGCTGGCGGCCGAGAAGATGCGGGGGAGGGCGGGGGATGAAGCATGAGGGGGTCACGGTGATGGCCGGCGCGGACTTCAGGGTCGTCTCCAAGCGCCTGCCCAAGGTCGACGGCAGGTCGATCGTCCTCGGCGAGGCGAGGTACACCAAGGACTTCGCCGGGGAGGACGCCCTCTTCGCCAAGATAGTGCGGAGCCCTCACGCCCATGCCCGGTTGAAGAAGATCGACCGGACGGAAGCCCTTGCAGTGCCCGGCGTCGAGCTCGTGCTCACGCACGAGGATGTTCCGCGCATCCCGTTCACGACCGCCGGCCAGAACTACCCGGAACCCTCGCCATACGACACCTTCATGCTCGACAGCAAGGTGAGGTTCGTCGGCGACCGGGTGGCGGTCGTCGTCGCCCGCGACCGGCTCACGGCCGAGCGCGCCGCGCGCCTGGTCAGGGTCGAATACGAGATCCTGCCGGCGGTGTACGACCCCGAAGCCGCCATGAGGGAGGGCGCGCCCGTGATTCACGATGAGCCCGACGCGACCGGGATACACGAGGCGTCGCGTAACATCGCGGCGAGCATATACGCCGAAGTCGGTGACGTCGACGCCGAGCTCGGGAAGGCCGACTTCGTTTTCGAGCACACCTACTTCAGCCAATACGAACAGCAGGTTCCCATGGAGCCCCACGTGACATACGCCTACCTGGACGAATCGGGCAGGCTGGTCATCATAACGGCGACGCAGGTGCCCTTCCACGTGAGGAGAATCGTCGCGCGCGTGAACGACGTGCCGATTTCGCGCGTCAGGGTCATCAAGCCCAGGATCGGCGGCGCCTTCGGCGTCAAGCAGGAGGTCATCCTGGAGGACCTGTGCGGGCATATCGCGCTGAGGACCGGGAAGCCCGTTCTCATGGAACTCAGCCGCGAGGAGGAGTTCTACGGTACGCGTCCGCGCCATCCCATGAAGCTCACGTGCAGGACGGGTGTGATGAAGGACGGCACGATCACGGCCAACGAGATGCGGGTGATCGCCAATACGGGCTCTTACGGGAGTCACGGCCTCACGGTGCCGTCCAATACGGGCAGCAAGTCGCTGCCGCTTTACCGGGCGAGGGCGATGCGGTATGTCGCCGAGGCGGTGTACACCAACCTTCCCGTCGCGGGGGCGTTCCGCGGCTACGGCGCTCCGCAGGGCTACTTCGCCATGGAATGCCACATGGACGAGGTAGCGCGCGAGATGGGAATGGACCCGCTCGAGTTCAAGCGCAGGAACCTCGTCCGCGCGGGCGACGTCGACCCCATCGCGGTGAAGCTCGGCGAGGGCAAGGAAGGGTTCGAGCGGGAGATAAGGACCTGCGGCATCGAAGAGTGCATCAGGCTCGCCGGCGGGGCCGTCGGCGGGAAGGAGCCGCCGGGCGCGGGGAGCGGCGCCGGGCCCTTCACGCGGACGAGGCGGGGGGTCGGATTCGCGCTCTGCATGCACGGGACGGGCATCCCCGGCGACGACATGGCCGGGGCGACGGTCAAGGTGAACGAGGACGGGTCTTTCAACCTGCTCATCGGGGCCACCGACCTCGGGACGGGCAGCGATACCATACTCGGCCAGATGGCGGCCGAAGTGCTCGGTGTCTCCCTGGACGATGTCGTGGTGTACTCTTCGGACACCGACTTTACGCCCTTCGATGTCGGCGCCTACGCGTCGAGCACAACCTATGTGTCGGGGACGGCGGTGGTGCGCGCCGCCGAGAAGGTGCGCGAGAAGCTCAGGCTGGTCGCGGCGGACCTGGCCGGCGTCGCGGCGGAATCGCTTGTATTCGAAGGCGGCAAGTTCCGGACGCCCGACGGACGTTCGCTGGACATCAGGGACGTCGCGCTCAAGTCCTTCTACGGCGAATCCAAGCAGCAGATCTCGGAGACCGCGTCCTTCCTCAATCTGGACTGCCCGCCGCCCTTCGGCGCGTGTTTCGCGGAGGTCGAAGTCGATCTCGACACGGGCATGGTGCGCGTTACCGACATAGCGAGCGCCGTGGACGTCGGCCGGGCGATCAACCCCGACCTCGTCGAGGGTCAGATAGTGGGCTCGGTGGCCATGGGGATCGGCTATGCCCTGACGGAGGAGATGCTCTTCTCGGCGGAGGGGAGGATGCTCAATGCCTCGCTTCTCGACTACAAGATCGCAAGTTCGCTCGATCTTCCCGACATCAAGGCCTTCATAGTCGAGACCGTGGAGCCGTCCGGGCCTTTCGGCGTCAAGAGCGTCGGCGAGGTCGGGATGGATCCCATAGCGCCGGCGATCGCCAATGCGGTGTTCAACGCGACCGGGGTCCGGCTGAGGGAATTGCCCATGACGCCCGAGCGGGTGCTCGCGGCCCTCAGGGAGGCCGGCCTGTGATTCTGCTCAAGGGCATCTGCGCCCTCTATACGGGCGCGGGCGAGGAGTCCGGCGTAGACGTTCTCATAGAGGGAAACCGCATAGCGCGCATCGGGAGGGATCTCGAAGTCCCGCAGGAGGCCGGCGCGGTCGATACGATCGACTGCAGCAGGCACGTGGTCCTGCCGGGTCTCGTGAACGCGCACCATCACTTCTACCAGACGCTGCAGCGCTGCGTGCCGGCGGTGCAGAACGAGTCTCTCTTCAAGTGGCTGACCACGCTGTACGGGATCTGGAGACATCTGGACGAGGATGCCGTCCACTGGAGCACGCTGGTTGCATGCGGCGAGCTTCTGAAAACGGGCTGCACGACTTCGACCGACCAGCTCTATGTGTTCCCGGCGGGGACGAGCGGCAGGTTCATCGATGTGGAGATCGAGGCCGCCTCGGCTGCCGGCATGAGATTCCAGCCGACACGGGGCAGCATGTCGCTGGGAAAGAGTCGGGGCGGGCTTCCGCCGGACGAGGTGGTGCAGACCGAGGAAGAGATCCTCGAGGACTGCGAACGTCTCATCCGGGAATACCACGATCCCGGGTTCGGGGCGATGGTCAGGATCGCGCTGGGCCCGTGCTCGCCCTTTTCGGTGACCAGGGATCTCCTCGTCAAGACGAGAGAGCTTGCGACGAGGACGGGCGTCATGCTTCACACCCACATCGCCGAGACCAGGGATGAAGAGGAGTATTGCCTCCAGGTATACGGGATGCGGCCCCTCGATCTCATGAAGGACTGCGGCTGGCTCGGCCGGGACGTCTGGTACGCCCACGGCATACACTTCGATGACGGGGAGCTCGAGGTGCTGAGGGCGAGCGGTACGGGCATATGCCATTGCCCGACCTCGAACATGCGCCTGGGCTCGGGCACGGCGCGGGTTCCCGAGATGATCGACATGGGGATCCGTGTGGGCCTCGGCGTCGACGGCAGCGCGAGCAACGATTCGTCCGACATGCTGGCCGAGGTGAGGAACTGTTTCCTGCTTCACCGGCTCACCGGCGGCGCAGGGGCCATCACGGCCCGGCAGGCGCTCGAGCTGGCCACGCGCGGGGGCGCATCGCTGCTCGGGCGCGACGACATCGGCGTGATAGCGGAAGGCAAGGCGGCCGACGTGATCGGGATCGACGTGGGCGACATCTCGCATGCCGGCGCTCTTCACGACTACGTTGCGTCGGTGGTGTTCTGCGGGGGCGGTCACGCCGTCGACTTCTCCATAGTGAACGGCAGGGTGGTGGTCAGGGACGGCCGGCTGACCCTTGTGGACGAGGAGGAGATCACAGAGAAGGCCGATGCGGCGGCCAGGCGCATGATATCGGCCTAGGGCCGCCGGGCGCCACCGGTCGATTGTGCATTTTGAGCTCTGACCCCACGGATGCACAGGGGTCTGACCCCTGTGCATTTTGAGCTCTGACCCCTAGAGGCGGAGGGCCATGCCCGAGGGCTTCTCCCCGGTCTCGATGACGGTCTCGAGGCTCCTCATGGCTGGATCGATGACGGCGACCCCGTTGGCCTCCGGCAGGAGGGCATAGAGCTTCTTCTCGTCCGGATCGAACATGAGCTCGGTCGGTGCGCCCGGCACCTCCACCGTGAAAACCTCGATTCCGTTGTAGGGATCGACGCACTTGACCTCGTGGGTGTACCCGAAGGCGAGGTAGAGTCTCCTCCCGAAGGGATCGAACGCGATGTCCGTCACGCCCGTCCCCACCATGAGGGATCTCTCCACGGCGAGGGTCTCGATCCTGATGACCGTGATGTCGGTGGTGCCCTCGTTGGAAACGTAGAGCCAGTCGTCGGCCTCGTTGATCGCCATGCCCGACGGGTTGAGCTCCACCTGAATGGTCGTATCGGGGGCCGTCGGCGTGGTTTCGAGGTCGAGGACGGAGATCGTCCCGTGCTGGCTGTTGATTATGAAGGCCCGCTCCCAGACTTTCGAGTACATGGCCTTTGTGGGCCGCCGGCCCACGTCTATGGTCGCCACGGGCCGCAGGTTGAATGAATCGAGCAGGTGGACCGTATCGGTCCCGTGGTTGACGACGATGATGATGTCCTTCTCCGGGACGGGCAGCACGTCGGCCGGCTCGTCGACGAAATCGAGCTCGGCCACATTGACCAGGTGATTGCTGGCCATGTCCATCTCGTACACCGAGCCCGTCCGCCTGTCGGCCGCGTACAGCCGGCCCCTGCGGTTGTCGGCTCCGACCGCACTCGGCCTCGCCCCGAGGTAGACGTTGTAGACGACGCGCTTGACGGCCTTGTCGATGACGGAGACATTGGCCGAGTTCTCATTGGCGACGTAGACGACCCTGGAGGTCGGCCTCGGGTCCTCGTCCTCTATCTCTATGGCCGGCTTGAAGACGGGCTCGGCCTCCCCGGCGACCGGCGGGTGGCTCAACACGAGCAGCAGCGTCTTCGAAGCCCCCGGGGTCGTGGAGAACGGGTGCTCCACCGTCAGTATGTTGGTCTCGACGGACATCGGCGTGCCGGCCGGCTTGACCTCGGCGCCCTCGGTGAAGAAGGTGACGCCGGCATAGTTCCCCGGCGGCACATCCGCGACCTCGATGAGCCGCTGCCGCTCCCCGAGGCGGTCCGTGTCGATGACCAGGTTCCCGGTCGCGAGGTCCGCCTGTGAACCGTCGGCGCTCCGAAGCGAGATCTTCCGCACTTTCCACAGGATTCCCGGCTCGATCTCGTGCATCAGCCTGGCGTAGAGCACGACCTGCGAATGGTCCCCGGTCGGCGCGCGGGTCGTGGAGATGGACCCTCCCGGGACAGCCGGTTTCTGCCCTCCGCCCCCGCACGCCACCGCCGAGAGCAGCAAGATGACCAGGAGTCTCCTCGGCATGCTAACCTCCTTTTGCTGGCTTTCCCCGACGCCCGACGGGCAGCGCGAAACAGATGAAGAACAGCGCGCAGCCGCAGAGAACTATGGTAGCGCCGGACGGCAGGTCGAATCTATACGAAAGCACGAGTCCGCTCAACAGGGAAGCGACGCCGGCGAGGACCGAGATCAGCAGCA
Source organism: bacterium (assembly GCA_025774425.1). GTDB lineage: Bacteria > Arandabacterota > Arandabacteria > Arandabacterales > JALGWA01 > JALGWA01. The sequence continues at coordinate 440 of JALGWA010000080.1, read as the reverse complement.
TCGGCCTGTAGGTGCCGGCCAGCTGGCGGGCGGTCGCAGCGGGCAGTACGAGGAGGGCGGATACGAGTATTATCCCGACCAGCTTTATGGAAGCTACCGTCACTATGGCGATGAGGACGAGCAGCAGATAGTGCAGGAAACCGGTCCGGATGCCGGCGACACGCGCGATGTTCTCGTTGAAGCTGATCAGAAGAAGCTGCCGGAAGAAGAGCGCGATGAGGGCCAGCGTAATCAGGCAGTACAGAGCCATGAAGGCGATGTCGCCCGAGGTGATGTTGAGTATGCTGCCGAAGAGGTAGGAGAAGAGGTTGGACATGTACCTTCCCGACAGGGCTATGAGCGTGACGCCCAGGGCCATCGTGCCCGAGAAGGTGATGCCGATCGCCACGTCCTCGTGCACGCGGCCCCTCCTGGAGATGTATCCGATCAACATGGCGGTG
>JALGWA010000079.1 GCA_025774425.1 bacterium | reverse complement strand
CCTGCTGTCGTAATCGAGGGCGGCCTGCTCGCAGGAGAGCACGAGGTCGACCTTGTCGGCTGTCGGAATGCGGTCGACCGAGGCGTCGAAGATCTCGAGGTCACCTGCGGCCGCGGCGGACACTTCGGGCACTTCGACGACCGGGTCCGCAGTAGAGACCGCGGCGAAGTCGGCGCATTGTCGTATGAGATCGTCCAGGGAAGCCGCCGAAAGGTCGGTCGTGAAACCGAAGCCGAGTCTCTTCTTCCTGAAGAACCTTAGTCCGAGCCCCTTGAAGGCTGCACGCTCGATGCTCTCGACCTCGCCGCCCCTCACTGTAACGGACAGCTTGGTGCCGATTTCGATCAGGCAATCGCACTCGTCCGCCCCCCTCGCCCTGGCCCGGGCCGCCACGTCCTTTGCGAGGTCCAGATAGTCCACTAGGATTCGGTCCCTCCGACAGTGATCCCCGATATCTTTATGGTTGGAAGCCCGTCCATGACGGGAACCGCCTGACCCATCTTGCCGCATGTCCCGCCGCCGGGCTCCAGGGCGAAGTCGTTGCCGATCATCTCGATCTTTTTCAGCACGTCGGCGCCGTTGCCGATCAGGTTGGCGCCGCGCACCGGCGGCCCCACCTTGCCGCCCTCGATGAGATAGCCCTCGGTCACCTCGAACACGAAGTTGCCGCTCGCGATATCCACCTGGCCGCCGCCGATGTTCTTGGCGTAAAGACCTTTGCCGACCGACGCGATTATCTCATCCGGCGGAACCTCGCCCGCCAGCATGAAGGTGTTGGTCTGCCTCGGCACGGGCATGAACTTGTAGCCCTGCCGCCTGCCGTTGCCCGTCGAGACCGCGTTCATGAGTTTTGCGTTGAGCTTGTCGTAGATGAAACCCGCGAGTATGCCGTTCTCGACGAGCACGGTGCGCTGCCCCGGCGTTCCCTCGTCGTCGATATTGACGGTGCCGCGCGCGTTGGGGATGGTGCCGTCGTCGACGATCGTACAGCCCTCGACCGCCACCCTCTCGCCGAGCCGGCCGCAGAAGAGGGAAGTCTTCTTCCTTATGAAGTCCCCCTCGAAGCCGTGCCCGATCGCTTCGTGAAGCAGGACGCCGCCCCTGCCGTTTCCCAGGACGACGACCATGGAACCGGCCGGCGCCTCTCTCGCGTCGAGAAGCGTGACGGCCTGCCTCGATGCCCCCCGGGCGACCTCTTCGGGGGATTCCTTCTCGAAGAGCTCATAACCGGCCCTTCCGCTCAGGGAGCGGAAGCCCCGCTGCCGCCTGCCGTTGCTCTCCGCTATCGCCACCACCCTCAGGGTAGTGAGAATCTGCCGGTCGGAGACGCAGGTGCCCTCGGAGTTGGCGATCAGTACGTGCTTGACCTCGTCGAGGAGGGCGACCATGGCCTGGGTGATGCGCGTGTCGTAATCCCGCGCGGCGGCGTCGGCGCGGAAGGCCGTCTCCACCTTGCTCTCCGCGGCGACGTCCGAGGGGAGAATGCGGGTTGCCGAGTACTGCGCCGCCGCCTTGACCTCGGAAAGCGCGACCGGGCCCGCCGCGCTGCCCTTCGCCGCTATGTCCGCAGCGATCTTCGCGGCTTCGATCATGCTTTCGGCGTCGAGGCCGTCGGTATAGGCGTAGCCTATTTTCTCCCCGATGATCGCCCTGATGCCGGCGCCGGCCAGCACGCCCCTGGAGGACTCCCTGACGAGTCGTTCTTCAATCCTCACGGTGTCGGCGACGCGCTTCTCCAGGTATACTTCGGCGAACTCCGCACCCCTGGAAAGGGCCGCCAGTAGAGCCTTCCCGATTTCCTCTCTCTGTGGAAACACGCTCCGCCTTATCGCTCGCTGAGGGCCGAAGACCTCCGGTTGTCCGGCGCCGAACTTGAGAACATATAACACATCCCGACGGGCCGGTCAAATCGATTCGCACGACGCTCGAGCCGCCGCGGACCGCGGTCGTGGTTGAAGCACGGCGTCGATGGCGGTATGCTCGGCGCATGAAGAAGATGCGCATCCTGTCATGGAATGTGAACGGCTTGAGGGCGGTGTTCCGGAAGGGCTTCCTCGACTGGTTTCTCGCGGAGCGCCCCGACATACTCTGTCTCCAGGAGACCAAGGCCGCGGAGGAGCAGTTGCCGCCCGAGTTGAGGAACGTCCCGGACTACCACGCCTACTTCTGTTCAGCCCGGCGGAGGGGCTACAGCGGCGTGGCGCTCTACAGCAGGCGCAGGCCGAAGCAGGTTCGACTCGGCTTCGGCGTCGAGCGCTTCGATGTGGAAGGAAGGACTATCGTCGCGGACTACGGCTCCTTCATCCTGTTCAATGTGTATTTCCCGAACGGAGGGGCGTCGGAGGAGAGGCTGACGTACAAGCTCGATTTCTACGACGACTTCCTCGACCATCTCGTACGCCTCGTGCGCAGGCGTCGGAAGATCGTCGTATGCGGGGATTTCAACACGGCGCATACCGAGATCGATCTCGCGCGCCCCAAGCAGAACGTCAACAACACGGGTTTCCTTCCGGAGGAGCGTGCCTGGGTCACGAAGCTGATCGAACACGGCTTCGTCGACACCTTCCGCATGTTCAACAAGGAGCCGGGCCACTACTCGTGGTGGGATATGAAGACCAAATCGCGCGAGAGAGACGTCGGATGGCGCATCGACTACTTCTTCGTCTCGCGGAATCTCGCGAGGAATGTCAAGGCCGCCTACATACTGAGCGAAGTCATGGGCTCGGACCACTGCCCCGTGGGCATAGACCTCGCCCTGTGACCTTGGCCATGCGCCCTCGCCGTGCCGGCCTCCCGCCACGAGGTGCCGCAGCAACGCGCCGCCCGCCCGGGGGCGAAGGATCGCCCTCGTCCGCCTACAGCTTCACAAGCTCTACCCGCCGGTTGTTGGCCTTGCCCTCGGGGGTGGCGTTGGTGTCTATGGGTTTGGTCTCGCCCCAGCCCTTGCTTTCCAGGCGGTCGCCGCTGACCTCGTAGGTTTCCATGAGATACGACCTCACCGCCTCGGCGCGCCTCCTGGACAGATCGAGGTTGTAGTCCTCCGCGCCGTCGTTGTCCGTATGCCCCTCGATGGAGAGCCGGAGCTCCGGGTCGTCGGCCAGGAGTCGCCCGATGTCGGCCAGGGTCTTGTATGACTCACCCCTTATGCGGTCCGAGCCCGAATCGAAGAGTATCCCGTGCGTGATGATGCGGCCCGTCTCGTCGAGCTGCTCCCTCAGCGTCTTGCCTCCCTCGGCGAACCGGAAGCTCTTGAGCAGCATCGGGTTTGCGGGCTCGTCGGTCCAGGGATCCATGTGAACCCGGAACCCGGCCGGCTCGAAGCCCTCGACCTTGGGAACGTTGGCGATGCGTACATTGTCGAGGTAGCACTTGACCGTGCTCTTGGTCGCCATGATGCGCATGGTGTGAACGCCCTCTGAGACCCTGGCCCGGAGCGACTTGCTCGCCAGGTTCTTACCCAGCACATTGAGTCCGGTGTTCATCCCGTCTTTGAAGTGAAGGTTGCCGATTTCAAGTCCCTCCGCGTCGAGCCAGTTGATGTAGTACCAGTGACCCAGGTAGTCGGGGCCGTTGGAGTAGATTTCCATCTCAACGGTGTACTTGGCGGGCAGGGGAGCGGGTGGGATCTTGGGGAGGATGTAACCCTCGTCGGAGCACATGATGTAGTTGTCGCCTCCCTGGCGGACTATCTCGAAGACGCCTTTCTCGAGATTCCACCGCGACGGGAACTCGCCGATCTCCTCGCCCGAGAGATCGTCGTAGAAGATGACCTTGTCGCCCGGTACGAAGTCGTACTTGGTGTAAAGCGCCATGTCCTCCGACCCGGCGTCGCCGGCGCCAGCTGTCCCCCTCTCGGCGGACGGTTTCTCCCCGGTCTGTTGCTCCGCCTCCGTGGTGTCCTCCGGGGAGCCTTGTATGATCTTCTCGGCTTCCTCTTGGGCCTTTTTCTTGATCCTGTCGGTGAGGCCGCCTATCCCCGCGGATGCGGGGCACCAGGCCGACGCCAAGCAGAATGACATCGCGCCGACGGCGAGAATGCATGTCAGTTTCCGCATCGGGCTCTCCTCCTGAAAGTGCCTTGATCTGGCGCCAGTCTAGTTCAGTGAAGGCATCCGTGTCAAGGTCGAGCGGCCCCCGGTCAATCGATACGGCCGGCAACGGTCTCCGCGGGGTCAGAGCCCTGTGCATTTTGAGCTCTGACCCCTTGGGTTTATGTGTTAGAATGGAGTTGTGCGGGGGCTGGGCGACATCGGGGGATCGAGTTGAGATCGAGAGCAGTCCTGTTGCTGTTTTTGTTTACGCTGGCCTCGGCGGCCGGCGTGCATGCCTACGACCTGACCCTGACCGACCCGGCCGGGGATGACTACGGGCCGGGCTCGTACATCTACCCCTATGACACAGTGTTCACGCCGGGCTCTTTCGACATCACGCGCTTCAGGGCCTTCGACAAGGGCGCCGACCTCAAGTTCGAGGTGGAGATAGAAGGCGACCTCGCCGACGTCTGGGGCTCGGGAGCGGGCTTCTCGATCCAGAGCATAGACATCTACATCGACGAGGACGGGCTGGAGGGGTCGGGTGCGACCTGGGCACTCGAGCGGAGGAACGTCGCCTTCTCGCCGGCCGCCGCCTGGGAGTACGTGATATGGTGCCAGGCCCCCTTCGACGGCTTCGAAACCCACGTCGTCGACCAGTACGGCGACGCGTACACATCCGGCGTCAGTGTCGCCGTCGACCAGGTCGACGACGTCATCACCATAACCGTTCCCAAGTCCATCCTCGGCGCACCGACCGGTGCCTGGCGCTACACCGTTCTCATGCTCGGCCAGAACGGCTACGAGCCCGGCAGGGTGCGGCCCGTCATGGCATGGGCCGACTCATGGGCTTTCGGCGGCGGCGACGACGGCCAGTCCGACGCCAACGTCATCGACATGGTCGCCGCGAGCGGCGTCGACCAGGAGAGCCTTCTCGCCAACTACAACCCGCTGACATCCGTAAGCCCCATCCTCATAAACAGGGTGGACGCCGCCGCGCCCACGACCGACTACGTCGCGCCCGCCTCCTGGGAGGCCCATCAGATGCTCGCCGTGGACCCGGCGATCGAAGACGACGTGGTCGTCTCGGCGCAGCTTTTCTACAGGACGCCGGGCGGCCCCTACACCGAAGTCGGCATGTCGAGGATGAGCGAGACCGATTGGATCGCCTTCATCCCGGGCTCGGCCATAACCGAGGCCGGCCTCGAATACTACCTGGCCGCGACCGACGGCAACAACCCGGCCGAGCTGCCGAGTTCGTCGTCGCCGTTCGCCGTCGAGGTCACGCCCGACGTCACGCCGCCTTCGATCACCTATCTCGACGCCGACCCCGACCCCTTCTCGCCCAACGGCGACGGCTTCAAGGACGAGACGATGGTTACCGTCGCACTGAGCGAGCCCTCATACGTCACCATCACCGTGGCCGACTCGCTCGGCGTGGGCCTCAGGACGCTCCTCGATTCAGTCTTCACCGAGGGCGCGCGCGACGTCGCCTGGGACGGGAGGGACGACGACGGGCAGCCGGCGGCGGAGGGGACCTACACGATCCGCGGCCGGGCGCGCGACCTCGCCGGCCGCCCGAGTGCGCCGGAGTCGACGACGGTCGCCGTGACCATGTCGCAGGAGCCCAGGCGGCTCGACGTCATACTCCTCTTCCACGCCAACCAGAACCTCGTGCCCTACGGCCGTGTCGGGAACATCGCCTGCTACGAGGGCGTCCTGGAGGTTCTAAGGGGGCATCCCTCGTGCAGGTTCGCGCTCCACTTCTCCGGCTGCCTGCTGAGCGACCTCCTGTGGTACGACCCTTACACCGTGCGGCTCCTCAGGGAAGGCGTCGCGGACGGCCAGTTCGAAATCATCGGCAGCACCTACGCCCAGAACATCATGTACTCGACGCGCCTGGCCGACGACGACTTCCAGTTCAACCGGCGCCAGATCGCCGTCCACAGGGGGCAGATCGAGGACGTCGTCGGCGCCTCCCCCGTGACCTTCTGGAATCCCGAGCGGGTGTGGACCCAGAACTTCGTCGAGCTCCTGAGCGGGAGCGGCTACGAGAACGTCCAGATCGAGGATCACATCCTGTGGGACAGCGGCATCACGGGGAGCGAGTACTTCGTCCGCACGACGACCTACGCGGGCCACACCCTGAACGTGTTCACCGATGATAAGACCTTCGAGGGATACGTGAACGGCGCCGTCGACTCGGGCGACACCAGCAGCATCATGTCCTTCCTGCGGGCGCTCTACGACGAGGATGTCGACGACCGCATGGCCGTATGCTATTTCGAGGACATGGAGGCGTCGGGTTTGTGGGACTACGAGAACGGGTACGACCCGGCGTCCAACTGGAGCAATCTCGACAAGCTCCTCACGGCCTTCGAGAACGACCCCCGCATAAAGGTGACGACTTTCGCGGAATGGCTCCAGGACCACGCGGTGTACGAAGACGTGACTCCGGTCGTGGACGGCGCGGCCGACTGGATGGGAAGAGACGCCTGGTTCGACGAGAACGC
>JALGWA010000078.1 GCA_025774425.1 bacterium | reverse complement strand
CGGCAAGGGTTTCCTGGGAGAGATTCGCCTGCAGCGGGAGCCCGGCCTACCGCCTGGCGTTCTCAGCCGACGGCGGCGAGACATGGGACCTCGTCGCGGAGGAGATCCCTGTCGAGTACTTCGACTGGCTCGTTCCCGACTCCCCGACGGACGTAGGGCTTCTAAGGGTCGCCTGCGGAGCGCCCGGTGACGAGGCCATCGCCGTGTACAGCGACCTCTTCGCGCTCCGGTCGGGGGCCGGCGTCGATGACGAGCCCGCGGCCGGCTTCATGCTCGTCCTGGGGCCCAACCCGGCGGGCGGCGCCGTCGAGATCGAGTTCAGGGCCGTCGAGGGTGAACGCGCCGACGTCACCGTCTACTCGGTGACCGGCGAGGTCGTCAGGCATCTCTTCGACGGGCGTGTAGCGGCAGGGGCGAACCGGATCGCCTGGAACGGCGACAACGACCAGGGTCGACCGGTCTCGGCGGGGACCTACTTCGTCGTGTTGAGGAGCGGGACGAGGACGCTCGCAGAGAAGGTCGTCGTCCGCCGCTAGAGGGGCAGGCGCTTCAGCACGACCAGCGTGATGTCGTCGGAACTCGGCGCGTCCTCGCGGAACTCGTCGACGGCGCGCACCACGGCCTCGCTTATCTCGCGGGCGCCCTTGTCCGAGTTCGAGGCGAGCACCGCCCTGAGCCGGTCGTCTCCGAACTCCTGTTCGCTCTGGTTCATGGCCTCGGTCACGCCGTCGCTGTAAAGGATGACGACGTCGCCTGGCGACAGGGGCTGTTCGAACTCGTCGTAGCGGCTCTCGCCGAATATGCCCAGGGGTATGCCGCTCACCTCCAGCTCCCGGACCTCGCCGGCGGTCGCGTGATAGGGCGGATTGTGGCCCGCATTGGAGTAAGTCAGCGTGGCGCCGCCGGAATCCAGGACGAAGTAGCAGAAGGTGATGAACCTGCCCTCGCCCACTCTCCCGGCGATGTCGGAGTTGATGCGGCTGAGGAGTTCGCCCGGCCGCCTTATATTCCACGCCCTCGCCCTCAGGACGGCCTGGAGGTTGGACATCAGCATGGCGGCGCCGATGCCCTTGCCGACGACATCCCCTATCGCCAGGGCGTAGCACCGGTCCTCGAGGGTGAAGACGTCGTAGTAGTCGCCGCCGACCTCCGTGCACGGCCGGTTGTAGCAGGCGATGTCGTAGCCCGGGATCTCCGGGATCGTCTTGGGGAAGAGGTTCTGCTGTATCTCCCTGGCGATCTCGATCTCCGTATCGAGCCTCTCCTTTTCCTTGGCGATCTCGGCGAGCATGGCGTTCTCTATCTTCTCGGCGATGAGCCCGGTCAGCGCGGAGAAGAAGTAGAGGTCCGTCTCGTCGAAGAGCCGCCCGCGCTCGGTGGTGTCCATGTAGAGGATGCCGACTGTCTTCTCGCCGTTCCAGAGGGGCGTGCAGATCGCCGATCTTATCTTGAGGCTCGCGATGCTCTCGCTCATCCGGAGGTGCTCGTCGCCCTCGACGTCGCGAATCAGTATGGCCTGGTTCTCCCTTATCGCCTTCTTGGCTATGGTGCGGCTGATCGCGAACTTCTCATGGGACCTCGTCGTCGAGATATAGGCCTTGGGCTTGAGTTCCCCGTCCGGCCCGACCAGCATGATCGCGCCGCGATGGGCGGCGGTCTTCTGTATGCATACCTGCAGGACGGAGTTGAGCAGCGTCTCCAGCGGCTGGGGCTCGGCGATCTTGCGGGCGACCTCGGCCATCGTCTCCAGGAGCTCCACAGGCGCAGTCGCGAGCCTTCGCTGGGCTCATAGACCACGCGCGAGCTGCCCACCCCTATCACGTCCCCCGGCTTGAGGGGCACGGGGTCGAACACGCGCTCGCCGTTGAGGAAGGTCCCGTTTCGGCTGCCGGTGTCCCTGACGAAGTAGCCCTCGTCGGCGAGATAGATCTCCGCGTGCCGTCTCGACACCACCGGGTCGTCGATGAATATCTCGCTGGCCGGCAGGCGGCCGATCTTGAGTATGCGCTTCTCGCTGGTGACGAGCTTCTGTTCGCCCGTGCCGAGCATTATGAAGAAAGAAGCCAGAACCTGCCTCCAGTCCCGTTCCTGCGTCCACACCCGATTCTAATATGAAGTCGCAGCGGGACGCTACTCAAGAAGAAAAATCGGCGGGGCCGCATCGGGGACGTCCCGCCGCCGGGCCGTGCACGGCGGCCGTCCCGGGCGCTACCTTATGTATCCCAAGGCCTTGAGCTTGCGCAGGAGCTCGTCGTCGACCTCGGGCGGCCGCTCGAGCTTCTCGAGCTTGCCGGTCTCGTAAGTCTTCACCGTCCGTATGGGATTCTCGTCGAGATAGGCACCGCGGAATGCGTCCTCGAGGACACGGCCCGACATGTCCTCGGCCACCGGCAGTCCCAGCAGATAGAGCACCGTCGGGGCGATGTCGTTGACCGTGGCGCCGCTCAGGTTGAGGCCCTTCCGGAAGGGCTTGCCGTACATCATGAGGATGCCCGGCTCGGGGTAGTGATGCGCGTTTCCGTTCATCACGTGGCCGTGGTCGGAGACGATGATGAGGACGTCGTCCTCGCCCAGCCAGTCTATCCAGTGCTGCATCAGCCGGTCGTGCATCACGTAGACGCTGTCGATCACGCCGCCGAGACAACGCACCAGGTCCGGGGTCGTGAAGCGGGACAGATACGGCGTCATGGGATACTTGCCGGGTTCGTGGGACATGGAGTACTCGTAGTAGAACAGGTGCTCGTTGGCGTCTATGCTCGTCAGCCCGACGGCCATCAGGGTCGGGTTGAGCGATCTGAAAAGGCTGTCGGCAACGGTCTGGTACTTGAGGTCGGTGCGGGCGAAATGCCTGAGCAGGCTGAGCCTTTCCGTCGCCTTGGGATTGACCGCCAGCGTCTCGATCTTGCAGTCCGTGAAGTCCCTGGAATCGACCTTGGGCACGCCCCTCACGACCTGGCTGACGTATCGCTCGAGCTCGGGCGGATACACGTGGCGTTTCGGCCTGTCGTAGTGAAGGCGGTCGGACACCATGAAGCCGTTGACCTTCTCGACGGGCCAGGTGTAGCGCCAGCCGACGATGCCGACGTCGATGCCCATGTCCCCGGCTATGTTCCATATCGCCCTCACCTTCCTGTGGCTCGGGCCCAGCGGCCGCGAGCTCCCGAACCCCATGGCGTGGAGCTTGAGGAAGATCTCGGGAAGCATCAAGCGCGTGGGGCAGGGAAAGGCGGAAATGCCGTTCGTCATCCCGGGGTAGGCGTAGTTTATGAAGCCGCCGACGCCGTGGCGGAGCGGCGAGTGACCCGTCGCGAGCGTCGTCCAGATCCGGGGCGAGACCGTCGGCGACAGGGTTGCGAGGTGGCCGCGCACGCCGTTCCTGACGAGATGCTTGTATGCCGGCAGCTTGCCCGCCGCCATGAGAGGGTCGATGATATTCCATGTCGCCCCGTCGTCCACCACGATGAGGACGCGGCCGACGCCGCCCTGCCTCTCGATCACGCCGGCCTCTTCGGGCGTGTAGGTCTTGAGGCCGAGCGTCGGCGTCGAGAGAACGCTCACCAGGACGGCCGCGGCCAGGACACCGCCCGCCACCGCGTAGAGGCCGATCCGCACGCGCCGCTCGCGCCAGAACCTTACGAGCAGGGACACGATGCCGCCGACGATGGCCCCCACGGCGACGCAGCCCACGGCGAGCGCCACGGTCAGCATGAAGCTCCTGGTCGGCGTGTACACGAGATGGGGCGCCCTCTTGTCGAAGAGCTGATGACACGGATAGCACCAGCCGAAGCGGTCGATGAAAAGGAGAAAGGTCCCGAGAACGGTTGTAATAAGGAAGGCGAGGGCGGGTCCATCGAGATTCCGCCACCGGCCGAGAGCCGCGACCACCGCGGCCACGGCCGCGCCGAATACAGCCAAGAGGAGGGTCGACCAGAAGAGCAGGAGCACCAGGTCGAGCGGGGACTTCCACATGTAGTTGACACCGGCTAGCTCGAGCCCGACGAGGAGACCTATGTATCCCGCGGGTATGAACCCGAACACCAGCGCCAATCTCGGAAGTTTCAGCTCCCGCTCTCCTATTTCAGCAAGACGAACTTGGTCGAGATTGTGTCAACGCCGTCGGAGATTTTCAAGAAGTAAATCCCCGGCGGAACCCTGGCTCCCTGCTCCGACCGCGCGTCCCAGGTCACGGTCTTGAGGGATCCCGCCGTCTGCTCCACCGGAATCGACCTGACGTGCCTCCCGCGCGCGTCGTACACCTCTATGGAGCGGCCCGCGTCGCCCGCTCTTCCGGCGCCTGGGAGCGAGTAGGTCACCCTGGCGCTTCCCGATGCGGGATTCGGCGTCACGGTCATGCTGAGCGGCAGCACCGCGCCGGGGCCTACGCCAGCGTTCCCCTCGGTGACCGACGTCGTCCCGAGGTAGGGGAAGTAGCCGTTCTTGGTCACCGTGACCGTCATCTCGCCCGAATCGGCGGGGGAGATGGTGAACGAGGCCAGCCCGTCGCCCGTCGTCTCGGCGACCTCGTAGACGTCGTCCTTCTTCCACAGGCAGACCCTCGCGCCGCTGAGCGGCGAGCCCGCGTTGGTCACGTAGACGTCGAATGACTGGGGGCCGGGGTCGATGGCCGCCTCATGCGAGGCCGAAAGCGTGAGCGGGGTGTCGAGCCAGGCCGGCGTCTCGGGACATCCGAAGAGGTTGGACGTGAACTGGGTCCACCGGTCCGTGCCGTTGTAAGTCGAGTTGGGCGCCCGCTGGGCCTTGGCCTCCGCGTGGATGACGCCGAGGTGTTGGTATCCCCTCGTGAACATCGACTTGAAGAACTCGCGGTCGTAGAGTTCCCCCGTGCCGTAGCCGGGATTGCCGGGCCAGTACCAGCCGTAGCGTGAGTTTCCGACGAAAAAGCCGCCGCCCTCCTCCGACTCGATGATCGCACGGCCGAAGCAACCGAAGAGGCACTCGAAGTTGCCCGGGTGGCAGGCGACCGTGTAGAGCACCGAGTAGCGCGGCCCGTTGGTGAGGGCCCTCGCGTCCTCCTCGTAGAGCACGCTCGGACCTATCGAGATCAGGCTGTTGTTGCCGTGGCCGTCGTGATTGACGAAGCCCTGGCCCGCGTTAAGGGCGCTCATGGCGGAGGTCTTGTTGAGGTTGCCGCTGGATTCGTAGAGCTTGGTGATGGGGTCGAAGCGGGCGGGCACCGACTCGGAGTCGATCAGGTTCTTGGCCACGCCGCCGTCCGTATCGGCGTCCGCGTACTCGGCCAGGAAGAGCATCTCGAGCTGGTAGTCCGCGGGATAGGAGTAGAACCCCTCGTAGGTCAGTATCTTCTCGACGACGACCGCGGCGTCCACGCCCAGGTTGGCGGGGCTCCTGCCGACGTAGACGTCGGGGTAGAGGTCGGTGTCGTCGCCGACCTCGCCCCATCTCTCGTCGCCGTCGTCGGTCCAGTCGCCGTCCATGTCGGAGAAATAGAGGTCGCAGGGGATGTCTTCCACCGTCCCGCCGACCGAGCAATAGCATGACCTGATCACGGCCTTGGGCGCCGACAGGGTCAAGAGGACCCACGCCGTGCTCTCGTTCAAGTAGTAGTCCTTGATGCAGTTCCTTATCTTCTCGGCGTCGTCGCGTCCGGGGTACGCCGCTAGAACGTCGGGGACGGTTACGATCTTCGCCGGAACGCCCTTCCTGGTCTTCCACTCCTTGAGGGCCTCGTACTCGTCCACGTGATTGGCGTGGGAGATGATGAGGTATTCGGTGGCCGCCGCCGGGTCGAGCGTCGCGCCTGCGAAGTCGGTGTCGACGTCGCCGCCGTTAGACACGAGGCCGCGGACGATCCGGTTCCTCAGGTCGCGGACGGCTTGCGTCTCGGCGGGGACGCGCGGCTGGTGCCCGGCGTCGGTCAGCTCGACGACTAGGCGCATGCCGGTGTTGAGGATGACCTCGCCCCGCGCGGGCGCGTACTGGACGGGGAAGACCCGCACACTGGCTATCTGCCTGCCGGCTATCCAGCCCGTCTCGACCTCGGACACGGGCGAGGCGGGCCAGGGTTCGGCCGATGAGTAGACGGCCTCGTCGGGAAGCGCCGGCTCGGCTTCGAAGCCCGGCATGAGCGGGATCTCCGGCTGGGCGGGCACGATGAGATAAGTACCCGCGAGGACGGTGCTTTCAAGCGCCTCCGCCCTTATGTCCTTGACCGCCTTGCCCCTCGGGATATAGAAGCTCACGGTCTCGACCGGGAGGCAGGGAAGGCCGACCTCCCTGGTGAGGTCCAGCCCGGGTATGCTTATGAAGTCGTACTCCCGTCCCGCCACGGTCCGGGTCCCGACGATGAGGTTCTCTTCGCCGAAGCGAAGCGGCGCCGCTGGAACCTCGGCGCCCGCCGCAAGGCACGTGGCGGCGAAAACGAAAAGGATGAGGCAGGGGAGAAGGAAGCGGATGACTCTCATGTCGGCTCTCCTGTGGGCGTCTCGTTGTCCGCAGGCCGCGCTCCACACCACATCAATCATACCGCAAAAAGCGTCCCAAGTCAAAACCAAGCCGCCGGCCGGGCGAATAAAGTGTTGTCTCGGCCGTCCTTTTGCATGACAATCGCCTCGAGCATGGATACCAACGGGAAACGGCCGGGCATTTCCGGCTTCGAATTCATCGCCGCGGGAACGATCGCGGGGTTTCTCTACTTCCTCGCCTGTCTGGTGTTGATGTTCCCTTCGGAGCAGGTGGCGCTGATCGGCGGCGCCTTCATGAGGTTCAACCTGTTCGCCTACACCGCCGCGTTCTCGGTCGTCGCCTTCACGGCCCTTGCGGGACTTCTCGTTCTGGCGACGTGGCCCCTGACAGTCGCCGCGAGGAGAAGGTGGGCCGTCGTGGTTGCGCGCATGGTGATCTACTTCGGCCTTGCGGCCGTCTTCGCCATGGGCTTCGCCGTATGGACGTTCTACAGCAACGCTCCGCCGCTTCTCCCGAGGTATGTGCTCAAGAGGGAGGTCGGCAATATCGTCTTCCTGATCCTGCTCTGCTCGGCGGCGTTCGCTTTCGGCATGAGCTTCATCGTGGGCTTCGCGCCGCGCTCCGCCGCCCGGCGCTTCTTCAGGTTCAGGGGGCTCCTGAGAGGCGCTCTCGTCGTCTGCCTCGCCTACGTCGTCTTCGCCAATGCGGCGGAAGGCCTGATCACGAGCGAGGGCGCGCCGCCCTCTTCCGGGGGAGGGCGGGGGACGCCCGCTCCCGGGCGCGTGGTGGTGCTCGGCCTGGACGCAGGCACATGGAACGCCGCCCTCCCGCTCATCGAGGCCGGCGACCTCCCGGCCATGAAGCGCATGATGGAGACGGGCGCATACGGTTACCTCGCGACCTACGGCCATCAGTTCACCCCCATGGTCTGGGCGAGCATGGCCACGGGCAAGACGGTCGCGAAGCACGGGGTCAGGCATTTCGGCAACGTGAGCGGCGACTGGAAGGCGGCTCCCATATGGTCCGTGGTCTCGGACGCCGGCATGAAGGTCGCCGTCGTGAACTGGGTCTGCACCTGGCCGCCTTTCGAGGTCAACGGGGCCTTCGTCTCCAAGATAATCGCACCGCAGCCCGAGCGTACGTATTTCTCGCCCGGCTTCGCATATCTCAAGCCGGCGGCGGACTCGATCATATCGCGGTGGGGCTACGAGGTTCCGCGCGACGACGCGGCGAGGAAGGCCTATGCCGAGCATGAGATCGCGTACCTGGCGCGCCTCGACGAGGAAGTCATTTCCAGGATCTCCGCGGATTTCGTGACCTACTACTATTACTCCACCGACATGGTCGAGCACTTCTTCTGGAAGGACATGGATCCCGGCATGCTCGAGGGACCCGACTGGCTGGGCGTGGAGCCGGATCCACGCAACGCCGGCATCATAAGGGACACCTGGGTGGCTTCGGACAGGTTCCTCGCCGCTCTCATGCAGCGCTACGGCGAAAAGGCCTCCTACTTCGTCGTCTCCGACCACGGGATGCGGCCCATCACGAGGCGCATGGCGGTCTTTCACATGAACCTGCTGCTCGCGTCCCTCGGATACGCGGCCATGGTGGGCGGAGAGGTCGATCGCGGCGTGTCCACGTGCTACGACATGGGCGGCCCGCCCCATTTCAGGTTCGACCTCAAGATAAACGCATCGTCCTACTCGGGCGGGGCCGGGCGGGAAGCGGCGGGCGGCAAGGAGAGTTTCGCCTCGGTAAGGGACCGCATAGTGGCGGATCTCATGGCCCTCCGGATAGAGGAGACCGGGCAGCCGCTTTTCGCGGCGGTCGAGCCGGGCGAGTCGCCTGCGCCCGAGGGGGAGGCAGACATCGTCGTGTATGCCTCCGGAGCCGTCCTC
>JALGWA010000077.1 GCA_025774425.1 bacterium | reverse complement strand
TCCCCCGACGGGGGCGACCTCCGCATCCAGGCGCCAGCCGGCGACGGCGACGGCGACATCGACGCCGCCGAATACGCTTACTTCCCGCTCGTCTCCGCCGGCGTCGACCGCGCGGACACGGCCGACGGACCCGGACGCCGCCCGGCGCTCCTCACGGTCGTCCCCAACCCGACGAACGCCGGCGCGACCATACGCTACAGGGTGGGGACCGCCGCCCCCCGGGACCTCGCGATCCACGACATCCGCGGCCGGAGGGTGGCCTCGCTCGGCCGGCCCGCGACGAGCGCCGGCACGCACTCGGCGAAGTGGGACGGATGCGACTCGGCCGGCGCCAGGGCGGCCCCGGGGGTCTACTTCGTGGTCATGACGGGCGCCTCCGGCGCGGAGACCATGAAGGTAGTGGTCCTGAGATAGCATCGCGCACACCGACGCCCGCGTTGAATCACCCCGGTTGACGGGGTGAGCTAGGTTCCGCCACCGGCAAGACGGTTGAGGATGGCTCGAAACTCGCCGAGTTTGCCTTCCACCCGGGACCAGCGCTCAACCTCATCGAGATCTATGGCCTTGGCCTCGGCGACCAGCACAGCCTGTTCCAGGCACTGGAGATCGTTCCAGTGGTAGTACGCCGCCAACCTGTCCTTGACACAATCTGTCGGAGAAATGATCCTGAGGAGCCCTGTGCCCACCTCGATCTCCTCCACCTCCTTGACAGGCTCTTGTCCTACCGAGAGCGGGCCCGGGGGAAACTCCACGAAGAGGTCGGTATCCGGATGAATGAAATGCCGCCCCTGCTCTTCGAATCCCAACTCCCGCATGACGTAGCGGATCTCCCGCCTCGTCGCAAACCGGTTGTTGACCAGATCTATGTCCATTGAAACGTATTTGCCCCCGCTGTATATCGACACGCATGCGCCGCCTGACAGGACCACGTCTATCCCCTTGTCGCGCAGGGAAGCCTGAACGAATGCGGCGAGTTCAGCCATCGTCATGTCCTTGATCGACTTCAGAGGGGTTTCCCTCCACGTCTGGGTCTTCGTCTGCATAGAGCAAGGCTCTCTCGCTCTTCCAGGCTGTAGAAGGTAAGGGCCTTTTCCAACAGGGCCTTCAGCTGTTTAAGGAATGGATATCTCGGATTGAATGAGTAGACTCGGGTTCTGCCAACGGGCCTTGCTACCAGGACGCCGCCGGCCTCGAGTTTCACCAGCTGCTTGTGTATGGAATCCGGGTCGGAGCCGAAGAAGCGGGCGATCTCTCTCGCGTATCCCTCTCGCCTCACGAGAAGGTAGATCAATGTGCGTTCGGCATTCTTGGAACCCAGCAGCGGCTCGAGCACGGTGCTTTCCTCCGAGCAGGGACAGGTTTGTCGGATTACCTCTGACATGTATCAGAAGTAGACTTACATATGTACGTTCTTGACTGACAATATATCGACTGACTTGCTTCCACGCAATAGAAAAATACGCGGCCACGGGGATTGCAGCCGCGGCGCGAATCTGGTATAGTCAGCCGCTATGGAAACCCAACCCGCACCCGAGAGACCCGTACAGGAGAGAATCCGCAAGAGGGAGAGGCGGATCGCCTACTTCTCGATGGAGATAGGCGTCGAGCCCAAGATGCCGACCTACAGCGGAGGCCTCGGCGTTCTCGCAGGCGACACCATCAAGTCGGCCGCAGATCTCAAGGTTCCCATGGTGGCCGTCACCCTCATATACAAGCAGGGATATTTCCGCCAGCAAATCGACGGCGACGGCGTCCAACATGAACTCCCCTACGAGTGGAACCCCCGCAAGTTCATGAAGCTGCGCCGCCAGACGGTGCTCGTCCATATCGAGGGCCGCGCCGTGCGTGTCCGGGCGTGGGAGTACCGCGTGCGCGGCGCGACGGGCTACACCATCCCGATCTTCTTCCTCGACACCGACATCGACGGAAACAGCGACTACGACCGCAGCCTGGTGCAGCGGCTCTACGGCGGCGACGACAAGTACCGCCTGGCGCAGGAGGCGGTGCTCGGCATCGGCGGGGTGCGGCTTCTCCACGAACTCGGCTACCGCCGCATCCTGCGCTACCATATGAACGAGGGCCATTCGAGCCTGCTCACGCTCGAGCTCCTCCGGCAGAGGGACATTATCGAGCCGGATTCCCACAAGATCGACGGCGTAAGGAGGATGTGCGTCTTCACGACCCATACACCCGTCCCCGCCGGGCACGACCAGTTCTCATACGAACTCGTGCGGGAGGTACTCGGCGAGTTCCTTCCCATGGACACCATCCGTGCCTTCGCCGGCGAGGACCGCCTCAACATGACGCGCCTCGCCCTCAACCTGAGCCATTACGTCAACGGCGTCGCCAAGGAGCATCAGCGCGTCTCGCGCGAGATGTTCCCGGGCTACCAGATCGACTCGATCACCAACGGCATCCATGCCTGGACCTGGACCTCCGACCCGTTCAGGGATCTCTTCACACGTTTCATACCGGGCTGCAAGAACGAACCGACGAGCCTGCGCTACGCCATAAGCCTGCCCGCCGACGAGATCTGGAAGGCCCACGCCGAGGCCAAGCGCAAGCTCATCCAGCACGTGGCGATGACCTCGGGCACCGTCCTGGACGGCGAGACTCTCACCATAGGTTTCGCGCGCCGGGCGACGGCCTACAAGCGCGCCGACCTGGTGTTCACCGACATCGCCAGACTCAAGCACATCGCCGGCGAGGCCGGCGGCGTGCAATTCGTGTTCGCGGGCAAGGCGCACCCGATGGACGACGACGGCAAGAACTTGATAAGGAAGATCATCGAAATCTCAAGGGCCCTCGAGGGCGAGATAGGCGTGGTCTATCTCGAGGACTATGACATGCAGCTGGCCAGGCTGCTGGTCGCCGGCGTCGACGTCTGGCTCAATACCCCACGACACCCCCAGGAGGCGTCCGGCACGTCGGGCATGAAGGCGGCGGTCAACGGCGTGCCGAGCCTCAGCGTGCTCGACGGCTGGTGGATAGAAGGCTGCATCGAGGGGATGACGGGATGGGCGATCGGCTCCATCGCCGGCAATCAGCGGGCCGGCATGGAGCATGCAGCCTTGGAGCGTGGGCCCGGCGCGGGCTGCGCGACGGACGAGGACTGCGCCGAGGCGCTGTACGACAAGCTGGAACGAGTGGTCGTCCCGACCTTCTACAATGACCGCGCCAGGTGGATCGAGATGATGCGCCACTGCATCGCCATCAACGGGTCCTTCTTCAATACGCACCGCATGGTCAACCAGTACGTGATGAGCGCCTACATCCAGTAGCAGCCCGGTGGGCCCGGCAGGCCTGCCGGGCACGCGTGACGAGCCGACCCGCGGTCGCTTGCACCGGAATCAGCCACGTGGTATCATGAGCAGGTGGACACGTCGAGGGGGAAGATGCGATGAAGGCATACCTGACGGCATGGCTGTTGTCGGTCATTCTGGCGATTCCCTCGCTGATCGCAGCCGAGCAGCCGGATGATTTCGAGCTTCTCCAGAACTTCCCCGATCCGTTCTGCCCCACGAGCGACGGCGGCTTCACCGACATCCGGTTCCAGCTGCCCGTCCAGTCCGCAGTACTGCTGCAGGTCTGGAATCCCGACACGACCGCAGTCGTCCGGACCCTGGCTCACGGCGTCATGCCGGCCGGGTATCACAGCATCATCTGGGACGGGGCCGACGACGACGGCGCGGACCTCGCCTACGGCGCTTACCCGTATTCCATGACCGCGACGGATCCCCAAAGCGGCGACTCGCTGTTCTACGACATGCTCACGGCGACAATCGACTGCACGGTCGCCGCCCGACCGGGGACATGGGGCAGGATCAAGGCTGAATTCGGAGAGAAGTAGCTCCGCGATCGGCGCACGGCAGCCGCGGCCGGACGGGGCCGCGGTCAGGCCCGGCGGGTCGCGACCCGCCGGTCCGCACTCATGGCTTCGCTGACTGCGAGCAAGAGGTCTCCCACGGCATAGGGCTTCTGGAGGAACGGCAGGCACCGCCTCCTTATCTCATCGAGTTGCGACCTGTCGTCGGCATAGCCGCTCGTCAGGAGCACGGGCGTCCCCGGACTCACCGAAGCGATCTCCTCCGCAAGCTGCACGCCGCTCTTTCCCGAGAGGACGACATCGCTGAACACGAGATCGAACCCGGCCCGCTTGCGGGCGAATACCTCGAGGGCCTCCTCGGCGCTGGCGACCTCCGACACGTAATAGCCGCTCGAGCGGAGGGCGTGGGCCGCGAAGTCCCGGACCCCGGCCTCGTCCTCGACGAGCAGGATGCGTTCGCCCTTCCCGCGGACGCCCCGCCTGGGCGTCTCGTCGCGATCGTCCGGGCCGTCGGCCTTGAGGATCGCTGGGAAGAACACGTCGAAGCGCGTCCCTTTCCCCTCTGCGCTCTCGACCTCGATCCAGCCCCCGTGCTGATTGACTATGCCGTAGACCACAGACAGTCCCAGCCCCGTACCACGGCCGGCCTCCTTGGTGCTGAAGAAGGGCTCGAATATGCGGTCCAGGGTGGCTTTGTCCATGCCGGTGCCGGTGTCCTCGACGGACAGGCATACGAAGTCCCCCGGCCTCGACCCGGACACCTTCCCCGCCCGGACCTCGCCGACGGAGACGTTCCGCGTCTTCACGGTGAGCGTGCCGCCGCCCGGCATCGCGTCCCGGGCGTTCACCGCCAGGTTCAAGATCACCTGCTCGACGTTGCCCGAGTCGCCCTTGACTTTCCACAGATCAGCCGCGAGATCGGTCACAACCGACACGTCCTCACCGATCAGGCGCTCCAGCATCCTCATCAGGTTCCGAACGGACTCGTTGACGTTGACCTCGGCAAACTCCATGGGCTGCCTGCGGCTCATCAGGAGGAGCTGACCGGTAAGTCTCGCGGCGCGCTCTGCTGCCTCCTGGATGTGCGCGATGTTCTTCGCCAGCGACTCGTCACCGCCGGCCTTCATCGCCGCCAGCTCGGAGTTGCCCTGGATCACGGTAAGCAGGTTGTTGAAGTCGTGGGCGACGCCGCCGGCGAGCACGCCGATAGCCTCCATCTTCTGCGACTGGAGGAGCTGCTTGCGAAGCCCGTCCTTCTCCCTCTCGGCGAGCTTGCGCTCGGTGACGTCCTCCCCGGAGCTCAGCGTGCCGTATATCGCACCGGTCCTGTCCCTTATGACTGTGTCATGCCATGACACCACCCTCTCCTCGCCGGACTTGGTGACGATCGTGTTCTCCTCGTACTCGGCGGGTTCACACTCGCCGCGCATCAGGCTCTCGAAACGAGCCCTGCGCTCCGCCCTTATGGCGGCGGGCACGCACATCTCGAACCAATCCCGCCCGACCAGCTCACTCTCACTGTAGCCCAGGGTGTCCAGGCCGCGGCGATTGACCAGGGTCACTTCACCATGCGTGTTGAGGGCGACCATCATGACGCCGGCGATGTCGAGGTACTTCTGGGCGCGGTCACGCTCCTTCCTGAGGTCCTCCTCGGCGAGCTTGCGCTCCGTAATGTCCCTGAACACGAGCACCACGCCCGTCAGGTTGCCCTGTTCATCCATCATGGGGGCCGCGCTGCTCTCGATGGGCACCTCCGCGCCGCCCCTGGCGACCAGAAGCCCCGACTCGACCGCCCCGGTCGCACGGCCTTCCACCAGGACCATCGCCGCCAGGTTGTCGCTCGACTGCCTGCTCTCCTCGTCTATGACGTGGAACACGTCTGATATGTCCCGGCCGAGGGATTCGGCCTCGGCCCACCCGGTCAGCGTACCCGCAACCGGATTCATGAAGGTTATGCGCCCCCTGACGTCGCACGCGATCACCGCGTCGCCGATGCTCTTGAGCGTCGTCTCCAGCCACTGCTCGCGCTCCTTGATCTTCCGCTCCATCTTGAAGTTGTAGAGAGCGACATCGATCGCCATGGTGAGATCCCTTTCGTTGAAGGGCTTGGTCACAAAGCCGAACGGCGACGGCACGCCCGCCCGCTTGAGGACCTCGCGATCGGCAGGGGCCGCGAGGTAGAGGATGGGGGTGTCGAAGCAGGCGCGGATCTGATTAGCCGCTTCGATCGGAGTCATCGTCCCGCCGACGCCCGCGTCGAGGAGCACGAGGTCGGGCTGGAGTTCGGATGCCTGCAGTATGCCCTCATGCGTGGTCGGGGCGACGCCGACCACCGCGTAGCCGGCGTTCTCCACGGCGCCGAACAGCCTGCTCCCGGGCAGGCCCTCGTCGCCGACCACGAGGATTCGTGCCTTTTCCATGGCGATGCTCCTTCACCAATTTCTTCGGCCGGCGGATTGCGAATCTTTACAAAAAGTGGCTACGGGAGATTAGGGTCGCCCAGGTCGCGGACAGGGCGCATTTCCAGGACACGTCCGGACGCGCACGGCGCGCTTGCGGCGGGACGGGGCTTGCGTTATGCTCGGTGGCCCGGAGGCGTCCCGCGACAACCCGATCGCGGATCGGTCGGCAGACTGGAGAGGAGGCCGCATGGGACACAGGTACGCCGTCGTCGGAGCCGGAAGGCAGGGCATCGCATCGGCGTATGATCTCGGCAGGTTCGGAGAAGCCGAAGAGATCATACTCGTCGACATGGACGCGGCAACCGCCGAAGGGGCCGCCGCCAGGATCAACGGCCTTCTCGGCAAAGACCTCGCCC
>JALGWA010000076.1 GCA_025774425.1 bacterium | reverse complement strand
ACAGCTTGCGGAGCCTGAGGTTGTCATGGAGGCAGTAGGGGCACAGGTCGACCTGATCGACGAGTTCCCTGGCCAGGCAGTCCATCTCGGCGAGCGTCTCGAGCACGCAGTACTCTTCCCCGGGTTCGCAGCCGAGCAGTTGGGATATCGCCGGGTGGTGGTAGCCGACCCTCGTCGAGCTCGACGGGATCGGGTCCGTCTTGGCGGTGTCGCGCGAGCATGCCATGTGCATGAGTATCTTGAGCCTGTTCGCGGCGCTGTCGATTACGCGGCACGGCGGACCTGTATGGTTGCGCTCTCGCCTTTGCGTCCCCCCGCTTGTCTCCGGGCGGGCAGCCCGGTGTGAACCCCGTTCTCGCGCTTCCTTGAGCTTAATCGGTATCGCGGGGCGGCCTCTTGAAGATTATGTCGACGCGCCAATCGCCGCTTGTGCGGAAGGAGCGCTTGTGTTAGTTGTTGGGCCGACAGGCTATCGAGGAGGGAGAAGGTCGATGAAGAAGAGAATGGCCATATTGACTGCGGGAGGAGACTGCCCCGGCATAAACGCGGTCATAAGGGCGGTGACCAAGACCGCGGTCAACGACTACAACATGGAGGTCGTCGGCATCGAGGACGGGTACCTGGGACTGATAGAGGGCAGGTGGCGCGACCTCACGTACGCGGACGTCTCCGGCATATTGACACAGGGCGGCACCATTCTCGGGACTTCCAACAAAGCCAACCCCTTCAAGTACGCCGTCGATCTCGGGGACGGCAAGACCGGCTTCAAGGACGTTTCCGATGAGACGTTGGCCAACTTCGAGAAGATCGGCGCGTCGGTGCTGGTCGCGATCGGCGGCGACGGCACCCTCAATATCTCCCATCTCCTGGCCGGCAAGGGCGTCCCGGTGATCGGCATACCCAAGACCATCGACAACGACGTCGACTGCACCGACTTCACCTTCGGATTCGATTCGGCCGTCGCGACGGCGGTCGAAGGCATAGACAAGATCCACACGACGGCCCAATCCCATCACCGGGTGATGTTCATCGAGGTCATGGGCCGATACGTCGGGTGGCTCGCCCTCCACGCCGGGGTCGCGGGCGGAGGCGACATCATCCTCATTCCCGAGATCCCTTACGATGTCGATGTCGTCTGCGAGGCGGCCGTCTCGAGGAGCAAGAAGGGCAAGAAGTTCAGCATCGTCGTGGTCGCCGAGGGCGCCAAGGCCCGCGGCGGGGACGTGGTCGTTCAGAAGGTCGTCAAGGACAGCACCGATCCCGTGCGCCTCGGGGGGGTCGGCAGCCTTCTCGCGGCCGAGGTCGAGCGGAGGACGGGCCTCGAAGCGCGGGTGACCGTGCTCGGGCACTTGCAGAGGGGCGGCTCGCCCACGGCCTTCGACAGGGTTCTCGCGACGCGCTTCGGTACAGAGGCGGCCAGGCAGGCGAGCCTGGGTAACTTCGGGTCGATGGTGGCGCTGAGGGGCCAGGAGATAGTGACGGTTCCCATCAGCGACGCGATCGGGAAGCTCAAGAGCGTCCCGCCGGACCACGGCCTGATGAAGAGCGCTCTGTCCGTCGGCACTTCCTTCGGCGTGAAGGTCATCTGAGGAGGTCGCGGACGGCCTGCCTGACGGCGGCCCTGTCCACGCGGTCCATGCAATCGTAGTACTCGCACCTCGCGCCGATGCACGTGGGACACTCGGGCACGGGCGGCGTGATCACGCGGCGCTCGGCCGCCAGGGGGCCCCAGCGCCTCGGGCTGCACGAGATCACCGGCGGGAAGAAGGACAGCGTGGGCGTTCCCACCGCCGCCGCGATGTGCATCGGGCCGGTGCTGCCCGAGACGAACAGGGCGGCGCTCTCGATGAGGGCGGCGAGATCCGCAAGGCCGATGGGGCCCGGCAGGCGGGCCGATTCTCTTCCCCTCAGGGCGTCGATACGGGCGATCAACGCCCTCTCGCCCGGGCCGTATGTCAAGACGACCTTCATGCCGATCTCGTCCTCGATGTGGTCGGCGAGCCAGGCGTAGCCTTCGGGGGTGAGATTCCGCGCCGAACCGCCCGAGCCCGGGTGGACGATCACGAAAGCCCCCCTCGCGATATCGAGGCCGGCCATGACGCGCCCGGCGGACCGCCTCGAGGCCGGCCCTATCTCGATGCGCGGCGAGTAGTCGCTTCTCTCGAGGTCCAGTATGCGTGCGAGGAGGGCCATGTTGAATTCGCTCTCATGCCTGGCGGCGTGCCTGCGGTGCTCGGCTATGCGCCGGTTGAAGAGCAGACTGTAGAAGCGGTACGACGTGCCGACCCTGACCGGTATGCCCGCCAGGACCGCGGCGAGGGCGGCCCTCGGCGTCGGTCTGAGGAAGAGGGCCGCGTCGTACGCGCCCCGCTTGAGACTGCGGACGAGACGCACGAGGCCCCCCGGCCTGTCGGCCTTCTCGGCGTACTCCACGACGTCGTCGACGAAGGGGCAAGCCCGTGCGAGCTCGGCGCAGTACGGCGAGACGACGAAGCAGACATGGGCTCCGGGCACCGCGTCCTTTACGGCCTCCGCGACGGGCAGGGCCAGCACGAGGTCTCCGATTCTGTCCGTGCGTATGATGACGAACCTCTTCACGGGCGCCGGGCCTCCGCGGGAAGGCGCCTGTCCGGTATCAGGCTGTAATTCTTGTACTCGCCTATTCTGGAGAGGAGGGACCTCAGTCGCGCCAAGCGCGGGGTTCTCACACTCCCGAGCTTCCCGCGGTCGCGGAACGTGTCCCATGCGGCGTCCGCTATCCGCCGCCTCATCACCGCGGGGTGGGTGCCCGTGAACGGCATGAGCCCCTGCCTCTCGAATGCGAAGCCCCCGCGCCACCTCTTCTCCACCCATTCGTCGTCATGCCAGTAGCGATCGAAGTTCCTCTGTTTGGCGAGCATCACCCGGGGGTCGCGCGCCCAGCCGTAGTGGAAGATCTCGGCCCCGGCCGCCGCCACCCGGAGTTTCCTCCCGCCCAACCTGAAGCCCTGCGCGTCTCTCCATGACGAGATGCCCCGGTTGTTTCTTATCACCCGGACCTCGCGGCGGTACCAGCGGCCCGGGCCCCGCACCAGCCAATAGCTGGAGTAGAAGTGCAGGTAATCGAAGAGCAGGCCCTCGACCTCGCCGCAGGGCTCGAGGACTTCCATCCTGCGCCGGACGGTGTCGAGGTATTTCTCGTGCATGACCTCGTCGGCCTGTATGTAGAATATCCAGTCCCCGCGGCACTCGGCGAGCGCGACATCCGTCTGTTCCCTCAGGATCCGTCCGCCCTCGCGCCTGGACTCGTTCCAGACGGACTCGATTATCCTGAGTCTCGGGTCCCCTATCGATCTTATCAGGTCCAGCGTGGAATCGGTCGAGCGGCCGACATTGACTATGAACTCGTCGCAGATGGGGAGTATGGATTCGATCGATTCGACGACGGGGTAATCGAACTCGACGGCGTTCCTGACGAAGGTGGCCCCGCTGACTATCATTCGGACCCGCCGCTTCCGCCGTTCATCTCGCGGAGCTTGACGTACTTGACGAGGACGTAGAAGGAGGAGAAGGCGCAGAGCACGAGGCCCTCGAGGCCGTCGAGGAACCCCAGTTTGAGGAAGAACATCTTGAGGAAGGAAAAGAGCGGCCTGAGCGCGATGTCGAATGCGCTCGCGCGCCTGCCGCGCTCGTGGAGCTCCGCCGCGGCGAGGTCGGTGTATCTCGGGAACTTCTCGAAGTAGGAGCGCACCGTCGGGTAGGCGTAATGCTCGAGGGGGCCGGCCAGTCTGCCGACCCTGCCCGGCACCCTGACGCCCTCATGGAGTCGCCTCGGCGTCATCGTCGCGCCCGCCTTCCTGAAGAGGCGCAGCTTGTACCCGGGGTACCAGCCGCAGTGGCTTATCCAGCGGCCCAGAAAGAGAGGCCTTATCGGCACGAGGAAACCCTCGACGCCGGGGTCCGCCGGCAACGATTCTATCTCCGCCCGGAGCCCCGGCGTGACGCGCTCGTCGGCGTCCAGCGAGAGCACCCATTCCGACGTCGCCAATGATATCGCGTGGGTCTTGGCGTCGGAGTATCCCTTCCATTCCCTTTCGTGGACATTCGGCGTGAACTTCAGGGCGATCTCCCGCGTCCTGTCCGAACTCCCGGTGTCGACGACGACTATCTCGCGCGCCCACGATACGCTGGCCAGGCAATCCGCGATATTGGCCTCTTCGTTCAAGGTTATGATGACTGCGGATATGTCCATTGGGGGCACCCGTTTCGCTTGACTATGCATTCTACCGGAGTATATTCGACAGGGCAAATGGAAATCGGACGCAAGCCGGGGGCGTGACATGAAGATTGGCGTCGCAGCAGTCGCGGCGGTCATCCTGGCCGCGGCCGCCCCGTGCTCGGGGCAATCGAGCGGGAGACTGGACTTCGAGGGGCTGGTGCAGGCCTACTTCGGATGGCGGGGAGGCGGGATAAGCCGGACGGGTTGTGACGGGGATTCATCGTGCTACGACGGCGGGGCCTATTCTTCATACGGCCTGAGCGCGGCGAGGCTGCGCGTGACCGCGCGGGCTACGGAGCGTATCTCGGCTCAGGTGACTCTCGACGCTTCCAGGACCCCGATAGTGCTCGACGCTTTCATCGATGTTTTCCTCGCGGACTGGGCCGGACTCCGCGTGGGGCAGTTCGAGCTCCCGTACGGATTCGAGAACTATATCGGCAGGTTCGACCTCATGACGGGCACGAGGTCCCTCATCGCCCACCGCCTGTGGAACAACGGAATCACGTCGCCCTACCTCAGGGACATCGGCATCATGGTCAAGGGCAAGTACAGCCTCTTGAACTGCGAGATCGCCATGGTGAACGGGGCCGGTTTCGACTACTCGGAAGACGTCTCAGACGGCCTGATCTCCTGGGGAAGGGACAACAACGACTCCAAGGATTTCGTCGGGAGAGTGTGGGTCGGCGTGCCGCTCTTCGCCGGCTTCGGTTTCTCGATGTACGAGGGGAAGTGGGAGCGGGGCGAGAGGCGCGACTCGTGGGCCTTCGATCTCTACCTCGACACGGGCAAGGTCATCTTTCAGACCGAGTACGAGCGGGGACACGGGCTGATGCAGGACGGCGTCTGGAGCGACACCGACCACTGCGGCTATCACGTCCTGGTCGGTTACAGGTTCATCCCGCTCATAGAGGGGCTATACAAGTACGACAAGTTCGATCCGACCAGCGGCTCGACCCAGGATACGGTGAGGGACCATTACCTGGGCGTGAACCTGAACTTCCGGCGGAGCTCCAGGTTCCAGGTCTGCTACGTGTGGAGAAGGGAAGAACCCGTCGAGCTCTCCAATGACCGCCTGCAGGCGTTCCTGTCGGCCAAGTTCTAGCCTCCACCCAGCTTCTGCATGGCTTCCCGGATGTTGGCCTTGATGTCCTCGTTCCCGGGGTCCAGCTTGAGGGCCTTCTGCCAGACGGCGATCGCCTTGTGGTATTCGCCCTTCTCCGCGACTATCGTCGCGTAGTTGTTGAGGGCGCCGAAGTGGTCGGGCTCTATGCCCAGGGCCTCGGCATAGTACTTCTCCGCCTCGTCGAGGTCTCCCGCCAGGAGCCATGTGTACCCGAGCGCCGCCAGGGCGTCGGCGTTGTCCGGATCGGCCGCGACCGCGAACTCGAGCTCGACCCGCGCCGCTTCCATCAGGCCGCGCTGTATGAAGCAGAGTGCTCTTACGTGGTGCGCCCTGGGATTCATGGGCTCCTTCGAGAGCACCTCGGATATCGTCTCACTGGCGTCGGTGATGTTGCCCGTCTCCAGCAGAAGCTCGGCCCTCATGACATCCGCCGGCAGGAAATAGGGATTGAGCTCGGAGAGGCGCTCGAGCAGGCTTATCGCCACGAGCGGGTCGCGCTCCTTCTCCAGGGTCGCGAGGTTGTAGAACGCAAGATAGCTCACCGGGCTCACCTCGATCGCCCGCCTCGCCACGTTTATGGCTTCCTCGAGGCGGCCGGCCGCGGCCAGATCCCGCGACACGTGCATGTAGAGGTACGAGAGGCGCTCCTGTATCAAACCGTTGGCGGGACACAGGCTCGCGGCGTACTCGAGCCGCCTCGCCGCTTCGTGCTGGTCCCCGGATACGAGGGCCTCGTAGGACCCGACGTAGTAGCCGCCGGCTTCCCTGCAGCGGTCGTACTTGTCCCGCATCAGCTTGTGTTCGGCGGAGCCGTCGTCCACGTCTCCCATCACTTCGAGGGGACTGATGCTGTACTCGTTGAGGTCGGCCAGCGTCGCTACCGCCTCCCCGGGCGGTTCCACCGGCGCCGCCCGGCAGCCCAGGTACGGCCTGGAGTCGGTGTCGAGGCCCTGGAAGCCGCCGAGGTAGGACCGGAGGGCTTCGCGGTCCATCTTGAAGTTGGCGAGCAGGCCGGCCGCGTCGCCTATCTGCAGGCGTTTGAGATCATTCGAGACCCAGGGGCGCTCGAGCCTCTCCGCGACCGCCGCCTCGCTGACTTCGAATGCCTCCATGGAGCCGGCGAGAATGACGGTGGTCGCCCCTCCGTACCACAGGGTGACGTAGGGAAAGGCGCCCATGAAGGCGGCGACGGTGGTCATCAGACACCGGCGCGAGACGTCGGCCAGGTCCACGACATAACAGAAGACGCCGTCGTAGGCGAGCACCGAGCGCGC
>JALGWA010000075.1 GCA_025774425.1 bacterium | reverse complement strand
CATGCCGGGGAACAGGTTCCTGATTTCGTTCTTGAAGTGCGTCTCCCCGATCGGCTCGGCGCCCGGTCCCAGGTCGATCTCGGGGAGCTTTTCGAATCCCTTCATCTCCGAGACCTCTCCCGTCGGCGACACGTCGACGAAGACGGTCTTTCCCGGCAGGAACTCGAAGCCGGGCTGCCGCAGGAGGTCGGGGTCATCGATCTGCATGGTCCAGTTGTTGTAGACTATCTCCAGCCTCATGCCCCACTTTCCGGCGTTCCATACCCTGACGTTGTACTTCGCCCTGTACCCGGCGTCGGTGACGGACTCTTCGGTCCCGGCCTCGTTCCTCTTTATGACGATGTGATGCGCGTCGAGCACCTTGAACATGCTGTCCTTGCGGCGGTCGTACTTGAGCACGTAGGCCCCGCCCGACATGAGGCCCGAGCAGCCCGCTTCGACGAGCGCCGCCAGCAGGCAAGCCGCGAGGATGCGGCGTCGCGTCCTGTTCATCATCGGTTTTCCCCTTTTGTTGCCGGCTCGAATCGCCGCCGATTCTAGCAGAAACGACAGAGGGATCAGAGCTCAAAATGCACACTTCAGAACGACAGAGGGATCAGAGCTCAAAACGCACACTTCAGGGGACCCGGCGATGTGTCGGCTGCGCGCCGGGTTGTGTCGCATGGCCACAACGGGTGTGGCGCCGCAGCCTTGCGCGGACGGCCGAACGTGCGGCTATGGACGTGCCGGCGGGGCTCGCCGCGCCGGCACGTTTGTGGTATGCTTATTGCAAGCGCTGGAGGCGGGGGGAGAGGCCCCTTGAAACATTCGGCGGGCCTGAGTCGTCAGCACAAAGAGGGGCGGTTCAGGAAGGTTCCCGGGGGCGATGTTTCGCGGGAAGCATCTCGGGAAGGCCTGGTAACTGGGAGTCGCTCGATGAACAGAGACGTGAAGGCTGTTTTGTATGCAGTGCTGGCGTTGTTCCTCCTCGCGAATGCTGCAGGGTGCGGGCGCCGCGGGAACGGGAAGTCGAACGGAGACGAGGGCAAGGCGCTTGTGCCGGTCGAGGTCGCCGAGGTTTCGAGAGGTGACATTTCCGCGTTCTTCACGGGCACGGCCACGCTCGAGGCCGAAGAGGAAACCGGGGTGGTCGCCAAGGTCGGCGGGGTCGTCAGCAGGATCTTCGTCGAGGAAGGCGACTATGTGGCCGCCGGCCAGCTGCTGGCCAAGCTCGATGACGAGAAGATCGCGTTGCAGGCGGAGCGCGCCCGCGCGGATCTCGAGAACCTCGAACAGGAGTACCGGAGGAGCGAGGAGCTCTTCAAGAGCAGCATGATCAGCGCACAGGAGTTCCAGAAGGCCAAGCACGACTACGAGCGGCAGAAGGCGGATTACGACCTGGCGCGCCTCGACCTCGAATACACTTCCATTCGTTCCCCTATAGGCGGCGTCGTCGCCGAGCGCCTCATCAAGGTGGGCAACATGGTGCTCCCGAACCAGGTGACTTTCAGGGTCACCGGGATGAATCCGCTGCTCGCGGTGCTCCACGTACCCGAGCGCCAGCTCGGCAAGCTCGAGGTCGGCCGCCCGGCGACGCTCGAGGTCGACGCCCTCAGGGGGGAGGAGTTCACCGGCCGCATAGAGAAGATCAGCCCGGTCGTCGATCCCTCCACCGGCACCGTCAAGGTGACCGTCGAAGTGCGCGACCCTACGGGAAGCCTCAAACCGGGGATGTTCGCCCGGGTCAACATAGTCCACGACGTCCACGCCGGGGCGATGCTCGTTCCCAAGGAGGCCGTCATCGCCGAGGACCGGGAGTCATGTGTTTTCGTCGTGAGGGACAGCACGGCCCACCGCGTGAACGTCACGACGGGTTATGTAAATTCCTCGCATATCGAGGTGCTGTCCGCTCCCGCCGAGGGCGACACGGTCGTGACGATCGGAAAGGGCGGCTTGAAGGATTCATCGAGAGTGGAGATCGTCTCGGGCGCCGGGCCGGAGACGCGCGGAGGAGAAGCACCCGGACCGGCCGACGCATCGTCCGCGGCCGGGGCACAAGCCCTTGCCGCCGACTCGTCCGCGGCCGCCGGCGGTGATTCTACGGGAGCCGGGCGGGCAGGGACCGCGGGCCGGTAGGAACTCGAGGTAGCCGGGCAGATGAAGATCATAGATGTCTCGACCAGACGCCCCGTCACGATAGCGATGTTCACGCTGGCTGTCGTGCTCTTCGGCGTCGTTTCGTTGTTGCGTCTCAAGATCAATCTCCTGCCCGACCTCTCGTATCCCACTCTAACGGTACGCACCGAATACCCCGGCGCGGCGCCGGCCGAGGTCGAGAACCTCATAAGCAAACCCATCGAGGAGACCCTCGGGGTCGTCAAGAACGTGGGCAGGGTAAGCTCCATATCGCGTTCCGGGCAGTCGGACGTCGTGCTGGAGTTCGCGTGGGGCACCGACATGGACTACGCGGGCCTCGACGTCAGGGAGAAGCTCGACGCGCTCGAACTCCCGCTGGACGTCAGGCGCCCCGCCGTGCTGAGGTTCGATCCCTCCCTCGATCCCATAATGAGATTCGGGCTGTACCGGGCACCCGGCGCCGTGGGCGGGGGTGACGCCGGATTCGACGAAGAGGCGCTCAAGGCCCTGAGGCGTCTCGGCGAGGAGGAGATAAAGAAGGAGCTCGAAACGGCCGCCGGTGTGGCCGCCGTCAAGGTCAGCGGCGGGCTTGAAGAGGAAATCCAGGTGCTCATCGACCAGGCGCGCATGGCCCGGCTGCAGCTGCCGATCGAGGAAATCGCCCGCCGGCTCGGGGCCGAGAACGTCAACCTCTCCGGAGGCCGCCTGGAGGAAGGGACCCGGCAATACCTGGTGAGAACCCTGAACGAGTTCCGCTCGGTGGAGGAGATCGGGGATGTCGTGGTGTCCGCCTCCGGCGATAAGCCGGTTCACCTGAGGGACATCGCCGCCGTCCGGCAGGGACACAAGGAGCGGAAAGCAATCTCGCGCCTCGACGGGGTGGAAGCGGTGGAGATCGCCGTGTACAAGGAGGGCGATGCGAACACCGTGGCGGTGGCCCGTGAGGTCGAGAGGCGCCTCCGGCGGGTGCGTTCCATGCTGCCCCCGGGCGTGGCGCTCGTCAAGGTATATGACCAGTCCGCCTTCATAAGCCAGTCGATAAACGAGGTGATCCGAGCCGCCATAATCGGCGGGATTCTCGCCGTGATCATACTCTACTTCTTCCTGAGGAACTTCGCGGCCACCGTGATCATCTCCATATCCATCCCGGTCTCGGTGATCGCGACGTTCAACCTGATGTACGGCGCCGATCTCACGCTCAACATCATGTCATTGGGCGGCATAGCGCTGGGGATCGGGATGCTGCTCGACAACTCCATCGTCGTCCTGGAGAACATAGCCAGGCACAGGGAGAAGTGCGCGGATGCAGGGGAGGCGGCCCGGAGGGGCGCGAGCGAGGTCGGCACGGCCGTCACAGCCTCCACGCTGACGACGATAGCGGTGTTCTTCCCACTGGTCTTCGTGCGCGGGATCTCCGGCCAACTGTTCCGCGACCAGGCGCTGACGGTGACCTTCGCCCTGCTGGCTTCGCTCGTCGTCGCGCTCACGTTGATTCCAATGCTCGCCTCCAGGCGGGGGACGGGGCGTGAGGAGGAAGAGGATCCGGTCCCGGTGGGGCCGGCGCACGGCGGACGGGCCCGCAGGTTCCACGGGGTCCGCCGGGTGTCCGGGCGGATCAGGCGCCTCGCGTTGACCGGGATTCCCGTCGCCGCCGTCAGGTTGGTACTCGGGATATGGCGCGCCGTGTCGCGCGCCTCCCTCTATGTCCTGCGGCCCTCCCTCGACGCCTTCGGGCGCGCCTACGGGGCCGTCGAAAGGACTTACCCCGTCGCCGTCGAATGGGCCCTCCGGCACAGGACCGCGGTGGTCGCGACTTCGATTGCACTCTTCGTCATATCGCTGCTGATCATTCCGCTGCTCGGCGTCGAGCTCATACCACAGCTGTCCCAGGGGGAGTTCAAGGTCGAGGTCAGGCTCCCGCCCGGCACGCCGCTCGAGATGACCGACGCGGTCGTCGCGGATGTCCAGGCGGCGGCCGCCGGGAACGACATGGTCCGCACGACATTCTCGGTGGCGGGCACGGGCAACCGGATGGACGCCGATCCCGAGCAGGGGGGTGAGAACTACGGGGAGATCAACGTGGTGCTCCGGTCGGGTTCGGGGAGGGCGGATGAAGAAGCGGTGATGGCCGACCTCAGGGAGCGGATGGATGGAATGCCGGGCGTGGAGTACAAGGTCGCGCGTCCCACGCTCTTCACCTTCCGGACGCTCGTCGAGATAGAGGTCGCAGGCTACGAGCTCCGGCACCCCAAGCGCGTGAGCCGGGAGATCGCCCGCAGGCTGGAGGCCTCCCCCAGGTTCGCGGACGTCAAGTCGACAATGGAGATCGGCCATCCCGAGATCCAGATCCGCTTCGACCGCGAGCGTTGCGCGGCGCTCGGCCTGCCGGTCCATCAGGTTGCCGACAGGGTGGTCGCCAGCGTGCGGGGAGAGGTGGCGACACGGTACTCGTGGCGCGACCGCAAGATCGACGTCCTCGTGCGGGCACGCGACGAGGACCGCGACTCGGTCGAGCGCATCCGCAAGATCCTGATAAACCCCGAAAGCGACCGCCCGATCCCGCTCGAGGCCGTCGCGGACATCGTCGTCGACACCGGGCCCGCGGAAATACGCCGGATCGACCAGCAGCGCGTCGCGCTCGTCACGGCCAACCTCAACTACGGAGACCTCGGGGCCGCCGCGGACGAGGTGAACGCCGTACTCGCGCGGACGCCGGTACCCTCGGGCACAACGGTGCGGCTCGCCGGTCAGAACGAGGAGATGTCGAGATCGTTCAAGTCGCTGCAATTCGCGCTCCTGCTCGCCGTGTTCCTCGTTTACCTGGTCATGGCGTCCCAGTTCGAATCCTTCCTCCACCCGTTCGTGATCATGTTCACGATTCCGCTCGCCTTGATCGGAGCCGTGTTCGCGCTGCTGATAACCGGGTCCACGATCAGCGTCGTCGTCCTGATCGGCGCCATATTGCTCGCGGGGATCGTGGTCAACAACGCCATCGTGCTCGTGGATCTCATAAATCAGCTCCGTCGGAGGGGAATGGCGAAGATGGAGGCCATCGTGGAGGGCGGGAGATTGAGGCTGAGGCCCATCCTGATGACCACCCTGACGACGACGCTCGGCCTCCTGCCGCTCGCGCTCGGATTCGGTGAAGGCGCTGAGATCCGCTCCCCGATGGCCGTCACCGTGATCGGGGGACTGACGGTGTCGACGCTGCTCACTCTGATCGTCATTCCCGTCGTCTACTCGCTGGTCGACAGGAGGGCGTGAGCCGTGTCCGGAGCGTTCACCGGCGGCCGGTCGCTGCGCCCGGCATGAGGGCTTGAAATGAACCTTACGGAGACATCGCTGAGGCGGCCGGTGACGACCCTGATGGTCTTCGCCTGCTTCATAGTGATCGGCGCCATATCCAGCCGCCTCCTGCCGCTCGAATTCCTCCCGGACTTCGACGCTCCGTTCATCGGGATCGAGATCCCGTACCCGGGCTCGACGCCGGAGGAAATAGAGCGGCGGATCACGCGTCCCGTCGAGGAAGTGCTCGCCACCATGAGCGGCGTCAAGCGGATGACCTCGGACACCCGGGAGAACGGCGCGTGGGTGCACGTCGAGTTCGATTGGGGCGTGGACACCGACGTCAAGGCGCTCGAGGCAAAGGAGAAGATAGACGGCATCCGGCACCTCCTCCCCGACGACCTGGAGCGGTTCTACGTGAGGAAGTGGTCCACCTCGGACATGGAGATGCTGCAGCTCCGGATCTCGAGCACCCGCGACCTGTCGGATTCCTACGACATGCTCAACAGGAATCTCAAGCGGCGCATCGAGCGCATCGAGGGCGTATCCAAGGTCGACCTGTACGGCGTCGAGCAGAGGGAGATAAAGATACGCCTCTCGGCCGACCGCATCGTGGCGCATCGCGTGGATATCGGCCGGCTCGTCGAGGAGCTGCAGCGGAGCAACTTCCTCGTGACGGCGGGCAAGGTCACCGACGGCGGCATGCGTTTCGTAGTGCGGCCCGTCGGCGAGCTCAAGGACGTCGGGGAGATCCGCGATCTCGTGATCAACAGCAAGGGCCTCCGCCTCGGCGACGTCGCCGATGTCAGTTACGAGAACCCGGAGCTCAACTACGGCCGGCATCTCGACCGCAAGTACGCCATCGGCCTCGACGTGTTCAAGGAGGGCGGGGCGAATACCGTCGATGTCGCCGAACGGGTGATCAGGGAGATCGACGCCGTCGGGCGTCTTCCCGAGATGGAAGGCATCCGCATATTCTATTTCGACAATCTCGCCGAGGGCATCGTCAGTTCTCTCAACGAGCTCCTGAAATCCGGGCTCTTCGGAGGCCTCCTCGCCATGGTCTTGCTCTTCTTCTTCCTCAGGCGCATCGAGACCACGCTCATCGTGTTGATCGCCGTTCCGTTTTCGATCCTGATCGCCATGGCGTTCATGTACTTCCTGGGGCTGTCCCTCAATATCCTCTCGATGATGGGACTCATGCTTGCCGTCGGGATGCTGGTCGACAACGCCGTCGTCGTGACGGAGAGCATCCACCGCCGGCAGCTCAT
>JALGWA010000074.1 GCA_025774425.1 bacterium | reverse complement strand
TCTGTTCCTCCCCGTCGCGAGCATACGCAGGCGTCCCGCCGGAGTCATGCGCCGCCCGTGCGGCCCGCCCGCGGCTGTGCCGGGCATACCGCACGAGTCATGTCTGCGGGCCGCCTCGAGATCGGCCTTCCGGTGCCGCGGGGAAATGAAGGGCCGTGCATGCCGTTCCCTGGACCGTCCGTCCAAGTGCGCTTACAGGATGAAAACTCTCTGGCCTAGCCGGGCAGGATCCTCTTCATCCGTTTGGCGTCGCCGCCCTTCAGGGTGTCGGCCTTCCCGAGATTCCGCTTCCGCTTCCTGGTCTTCCCCGTGAACTTGTGGCTCGAGTAGGCTTTCCTGCGCGAAATCTTGCCTGTCCCCGTCTTCTTGAATCTCTTGGCGGCAGACCTGCTCGTCTTGGCCTTTGGCATTGGTTCAAACCCCTGCTTATCTAGCTATGCCCCTGCAGCAGGCGGCGGCCTATCTCTCGCTCTTGAAACGCATCCCGCACACCGGGCAACGGTGCTTGCCGCCGAGTCTGCCTTCCCTCTGTGCCTTCTTCAGGAGCATCTCATACGTCGCGCTGGGTTCGTCCTTGATAAGGAAGCGATCATCCTTGTGATCCAATAGAGCTCCTCCTGCTCAGTCCTTGCCGAAATCAACGCCATCACGCTACAGGCATGAGGCTCCAAGATCGTAAGGGCCCGAAAAGCTCTACCGCCTCGCCTCGCTGCTTCTTCTCCTCTTTTCAGCTTTCAGAGCCTTTTTTCGCCTCTTCTCGCTTGGCTTGACGAACCTCGAGGTTCGTTTGATCTGTCTTACCAGACCCTCCTTCTCGCATTCGCGTTTGAAACGTCTGATGGCCCTGTCGATTGATTCGCCGTCACGTACGACAACCGCCGGCATTCGGCATCACAACCTTCCGGAATCTAGGATTACCCCTAAGTTCTTTGGCCAATCTAACATAACCTTGCCGCTTGTCAAGTGAAAATCGACTAATTGTTGACGATCCGGAGGCCGTATGTTAGGCTGAGGGACGGAGGGCGACATGAAACACACCCCGCATACCAAGCCGTCTTATACTGCCATTCTGGTATGCGAGCATACCGACAAGATGGCAGACGTGGCGCAAGCCCTTGACCGCAACCAGATTAGGTACGAAGCCGTCCGCAATCTTGGGACGGCTCTGAGACGCAGCCGCAAGAGCGTCCCGGATTTCGCCTTCGTATACAGGGACCTGCCCGAGGGGAGCGGCCTGAAGGCCGTCCAGAGGCTCAAGAAGCGCCACCCGCTGCTCCTGGCGGCCCTGGTAGGCCCCCAGTTATCGGCCGCAGCGAGAAGATCGCTCATAAGGGACGGAGCGGACGACTATATCGAGATACTCAGCGACCGGAGCACTGTCAATGCCGGTGT
Source organism: bacterium (assembly GCA_025774425.1). GTDB lineage: Bacteria > Arandabacterota > Arandabacteria > Arandabacterales > JALGWA01 > JALGWA01. The sequence goes on along the minus strand of JALGWA010000074.1, from coordinate 5,317 downwards.
CCACAGGCTCATCGCCCGCAAGGAGAGCGGCATCCTCGGCCGCAACGAGAAGATGATCCAGATAGTGGATATCATAGAGGGTATAGCCCGCACCAAGGTGACCGTGCTCATCACAGGCGAAAGCGGGACAGGAAAGGAGCTGATCGCCCGGGCCATACACCGGAGGAGCGACCGTTCGGACGGGCCTTTCGTGGCGGTCAACTGCGGTGCATTGCCCCAGGGCGTCCTGGAGAGCGAGCTCTTCGGTCACGAGAAGGGGTCCTTCACGGGGGCGACGGCCCAGCGCAGGGGCAGATTCGAAATGGCCGACGGCGGGACCCTCCTGCTCGACGAAGTGGGCGAGATGCCTCTGGCCACGCAGGTCAATCTCCTCAGGGTGCTGGAAGAGGAGGAATTCATACGTGTCGGCGGCTCGAGGAGCGTCAGCGTGGACGTCAGGGTCCTCGCCGCCACCAACAGGGATCTCAAGGATCTCGTCGACCGGGGAAGCTTCCGGAGGGACTTGTACTACCGGCTGAACGTGGTCCCCATTCACGTCCCCCCGCTCAGGGAGCGCCGGGAGGACATACGCACCATGTTCTTCGCCTTCGCCGAGGAGTCGGCGCGCGCCAACAGGACCGAGTTCGGGGGAATCACGGAGGAGGCCCTGCGCGCGCTGGAGGCCTACAATTGGCCGGGGAACGTGAGGGAGCTCAGGAATCTCGTCGAGAGCCTCGTCGTGCTCTTGCGGGGCCGACGCATAGACGTGGACGATCTGCCGCCCGACATGAGCGGGACGGCCGGGGACCACCGCGACCTCCCCGTGCGCGTCGGGCGGCCCAGGGAAGAGATCGAGAGAGACCTCCTCTTCGGGCGCCTCGCGCTCATAGAGAAGCAGATCGCGACGCTCACCGACATCGTGCTGGGCATGAAAGACGGGGGGACCGGGAGAAGCGGGGCTTCCCGGGAGGCATCCGCCGTGCCGGGCGAGGCCACCTGGGCCGAGGTCGTCGACGAGCCGGAACCGTTGAGGATGGAGCCGGGCGCTTCCATCCGCGACATGGAGAAGGCCCTCATCGAGCAGACCCTGAGGCAGGTGAACGGCAATCGCAGGAAGGCCGCCCGCATGCTGGGCATCGGCGAGCGCACCCTCTACCGCAGGATGAAAGCATACGGCCTGCGCTAGCGCGCGCCCGCGTTGACCTTCTCTTCGGCCCTGAGAAGCGCCGCTCTCGCCGCAGCCACCCTCGCTACGGGTATTCTGTAAGGCGAACAGCTGACATAATCCAGGCCGAGCGACTCGCAGAACTCTATCGACCCGGGATCTCCGCCGTGCTCGCCGCAGATTCCCATCTTTATGCCGGGCCTCGCGCGCCGCCCCTGCTCGACGGCTATCTTCATGAGGCCGCCGACGCCCCGGGTGTCGAGACTCTCGAAGGGGTCGCGCTTGAGCACGCCCGCATCGATATAGCGCCGTATCACGGGCCCGGCGTCGTCGCGGCTGAAACCGTATGTCATCTGCGTCAGGTCGTTGGTCCCGAATGAGAAGAACTCGGCGGCGGCCGCGACCTCGTCCGCCGTGACGCAGGCTCGCGGAATCTCGATCATCGTGCCTATCAGATAGTCGGTCCTCACACCCATGTGCGCCATGACGCCCTCGGCGACGCGCTTTATCCTCTCGCGGATGAAGCACAGCTCCTCGGATATACCGACGAGCGGCACCATTATCTCCGGGACCACTCCGCTCCCTTCGTTCTTGAGCTCGCAGGCGGCCTCTATGATTGCGCGCACCTGCATGTCGTAGATCTCGGGATGCGTGATGCCGAGCCTGCAACCCCGGTGTCCGAGCATGGGATTGAACTCGGTCAGGTCGGCGCTCTTCTGCAGCACGGCCTCCGTCGAGGCGCCGATCTCCTCGGCCACCGCCTTGGCCTCCTCCTCGGTTTTCGGCAGGAACTCGTGGAGCGGCGGGTCCAGCAGCCTTATGGTCACGGGCCGGCCGGCCATGACCTTGAGCAGGCTCTTGAAATCCTCCTTCTGCAGCGGCTCTATCTTCTCGAGAGCGGCCGCCCTCTCCTCCGGAGTCTCGGCCATGATCATCTGCCGCACCTTATTGATCCGGTCCTCGCCGAAGAACATGTGCTCGGTGCGGCAGAGTCCGATCCCCTCCGCCCCGAAGGCGATCGCGAGCTCCGCCTGGTCGGGCTGGTCGGCGTTGGCCCTGACCCTCATCCGCCGGCGCTCGTCGGCCCACCGCATGACGGTTTCGTAGAGCCGGTACGTCGGCGACTCCGCCGCCGACAGGGTGCCGTCGATGAGCACCCTCTCGACCTCGGACTTCTTGGTTGCGACCTTGCCAAGGATCACCTCGCCGGTCGTGCCCAGCAGCGAAATGTCGTCGCCTTCCTCGACGACATGCTCGCCTATGGTCATCCGACCTGCCGCATAATCTATCTGAAGAGACTCGCAGCCGACGACACATACCTTGCCGAGCTGTCTCGCGACGAGCGCCGCGTGGGAGGTCATACCGCCCCTCGCGGTCAGTATGCCTTCCGCCAGGCTCATGCCGCCCACGTCTTCAGGGCTCGTCTCCTCCCGTACGAGGATCACGGGCAGGTTCTTCTCCTGAACGTACTGCTTGACGCGCGAGGCGCTGAAGACGACCTTGCCGGTGGCCGCGCCGGGGCCGGCGTTGAGACCGCGCGCCACCACCCGATTCTCGCTCCTCGCTCTCCTCAGCGCATCGTCGTCGAAAAGAGGCCTAAGCACGTGGCTGAGCTGGCCGGGCTCGATCCTCAACAGGGCGGTATCCCTGTCGATGAGGCCCTCTTCGAACATGTCGCATGCAATTCTCAGGGCCGCGAGCCCCGTCCGCTTGCCGGCCCTCGTCTGGAGGATGTAGAGGCTGCCGTCCTCTATGGTGAACTCGAGGTCCTGCATGTCCTTGAAATGCGATTCGAGCTTGTTCCTGACCTCGACGAGTTGCCTGTATGCTTCGGGCATCGCCTCTTCAAGTGATTCGAGTTCCGAGCCCGCTTCCTTCTGAGCGATGTTGATGGGCTGCGGCGTCCTGATCCCCGCCACCACGTCCTCGCCCTGCGCGTTGAGGAGGTACTCGCCGTAGAACTCATTCTCCCCCGTCGCCGGGTTCCTGGTGAAAGCGACGCCGGTGGCCGAGTTCCAGTTGAGATTGCCGAAGACCATGGTCTGGACGTTGACCGCCGTGCCCCAGTCATCGGGGATGTTGTTTATCCTGCGGTACTCTATCGCCCTCGCATTGTCCCACGACTTGAACACGGCCTCGATGGCGCCCCACAGCTGGGCAAACGGGTCATCGGGAAATTCCACGCCCTTCTCCGTCTTGATGAGGTCCTTGAAGTCCGCGACGAGCGCCTTGAGATCCTCGACTTCGAGCTCCGTGTCCTGCTTGAGCCCCTTCATCCGCTTGCGCTCGGAAATGAGCCGTTCGAAAGGATCCTCGGAGGTATCGTCCTCGGGCCTCAGCCCCAGTACCACATCACCGTACATCTGCACGAGCCGGCGGTAGCAGTCGTACGCGAAACGCTCGTTGCCCCTGGCCGCCATCGCCTCGACGGTATCGTCGTTGAGCCCGATATTGAGGACGGTGTCCATCATGCCCGGCATGGAGACTCTCGCGCCGGAGCGCACGGAAAGAAGCAGGGGATTCTCCGAACCCCCGAACCTCTTGCCCATTATCTCCTCCACCCGCTTGAGACTGCTCTTCACCTGGTCCTCGAAGCCGTCGGGATAGGTACCGCCGCTCGCCGAGAAATGCGCGCACACGGTCGTCGGTATGGTGAAGCCGGCGGGAACGGGCAGCCCGATCCTCGACATCTCCGCAAGGTTGGCTCCCTTGCCCCCGAGCAGTTCCCTCATGGCGGCATCGCCGTCGGCGCCGCCGCCGCCGAAGATATACGTTAGTTTGTCGGCCATGACGTCTCCCCTTCGCTGCTTGTTGCCGCGCCCTATTTCGCCCTTCGCAGTTCTGGATAACCTAATAATACACGAACCCCTCTGCAACTTGTTTCGGTACATCCGGCGGCGCCGTCAAGGATTATTCAAGAACGAGCACCTTGGCCGTGCCCGCGCCGCCGACCTCGAGGAAGTAGACACCCCGCGCCGCCCCGCCGGCCAGCGCGTCGAGATCGATCCTCGTCACTCCGCCCGGGGAGAGGGGCGCCTCCCCGACCAGCCTCCCGGCGACATCGAAAATCCGAATGCGGCCCGAGCCGCTCCCATGTGCGACCGTGAACTCCGATCCCGCCGGATTGGGATAGACGATCGGGCCCGCGAACCCCGGACTCGTGGGGGTCACGCCTCCTTCCGGATACTCCGATGCGGCATGCGCCATCAGTATGCCGTAACCGTAAAGCGTGTCGGGTTCGGAGGCCCGCGTCGATGTGCTCATCACGGCGTCGAGCACCTCGGGCGGACCCCAGAGGGGGTTCTTCTCGAGCATGAGAGCGACCGCACCCGCGACGAGCGGCGTCGCGAAGGACGTGCCGTTTCCCCTTCGATACGCGCTCGCTCCAACGGCCGGGTCGGCGATATACACATCCTCACCCATGGCCATCACAGTGGGCTTTATCCTGCCGTCGTAGGTCGGGCCCTGAGAGGACCAGTCCGAACGTGTCCCCGTCGAGTCCACCGCCCCCACGCTGACCACGTCGAAGCCGTCGGCGGGGGCGGCTATGTACTTCCAGCTCGACGCGCCGGAATTGCCGGCGGCGTTCACCACGACGATGCCGTTCTCGACGGCGTGGTCCGCCGCTATAGTGATCGGAGCCGTCTCGCCGTCCATATCCTCGTACGTGTACCAGTCCTTGTAGCACAGCGAACTCGATATCACCGCGGCGCCGAGGCTGTCGGCCCACTCGGCGGCCTCTATCCACCAGTCCTCTTCCACGGGATCTTCCTGAGACATGTCTTCGGTCTTGGCGAGAATGTACTCGGCGTCATAGGCCGGCCCGACAAGCGTCCCCGGGGTGAAACCGCCTATTACGGACAGGCACATGGTGCCGTGGTAATGCTGATTCTCGGGATCGCCCGGCTCGTTCTCCGTCACGGGATCGTCATTGATGAAATCCCATTCCGCGACGACGTCGAGACCGCCGAAAGCCTCGTGACTCAGCCAGAAGCCGGTGTCCAGGATTGCGATCTTTACGCCGCTTCCCGTATAGCCCTCGTCATGCAGCATCGGCACCTGGATCATGTCCACCTGGCGCCACGACTGGCCGTAATCTCCCGGCAGGGCGGTCGGTGCCGTCACGCCCGACCCGGGTCCCGGCTCCGGGCCGCCGGCCCGGCCCGATACCCT
>JALGWA010000073.1 GCA_025774425.1 bacterium | reverse complement strand
CGCGTCGAAGAGCGCGGCGAGGATCATTTCGCCCGCCGCGCCGGCATAGCAGTCGAAGTAACCGATTCTCAAGCCGAAGTCCTCTTTCCGTTTATCAGACTGGCCGTCACGCCGGCGCCGAAGCCGTTGTCGATGTTGACGACCGCGACACCGGGCGAGCAGGTATTCAGCATCGTCAGGAGCGCGGAGATGCCCTTGAGACCGGCCCCGTACCCCACGCTCGTCGGCACGCCTATGACCGGAGAGTCCACCAGCCCGCTGACCACGCTCGCGAGCGCGCCCTCCATGCCTGCGACGACCACTATCACGCTTGCGCCCCTCAATACGTGCAGGTGACCGAACAGCCTGTGGAGGCCCGCCACACCGACGTCGTAGATCCTCTCCACCCGGTTGCCGAGGAACTCCGCCGTGACAGCCGCCTCCTCTGCGACGGGCATGTCGGATGTCCCGGCGCTCAGGACGACTATCTTCCCCCGCCTGCGCTTCCTGTGCCCTCCCGCGACGATGGTCCTGGCCGCCTCGTTGTAAGTCGCACCGGGCGCCACCTCCTTGACGAGCTCGAACACCTCGGCCGACGTCCTGGTCGCGAGGAATCTCTTCTTGCGCCTGTAGAACGCCTCCGCTATGGAGACGATCTGATCGGGGGTCTTGCCTTCGCCGAAGATGACCTCAGAAACACCCGTCCGGGTCTCCCTGCTTATATCCAGAGTGGCGAAGCCCAGCGACTCGTACGAAGAGCCGAGCCGGTCGAGCACCTGCTGGACGGACACCTTCCCGCTCTTCACACCCCTGAGGAGTTTCTCAAGCTCCCTTCTCTCCACGGTTGCGCCTCCTGTCGGCGTTTTCGGAAACCGCCCGCTCGAGCAACGCGGCGACCTCGGCCCGCGTATGCAGGCGCGCCATGTGCCACCGCAATGCTACCACACGGTACAGGCCTTTTGTATACCACAAAAGGTGCTTCCTGAACCGCAACACGCCCATCCTCTCGCCGAACGTCTCTATCATGAGGTCGAGATGCCTGAGCGCGACCCCGACCCACTTCTCCGGCGGGAACTCCGCGTAGGTTCCCCTCTCGATATACTCGCGCGCCTGCTCGAAGATCCACGGCCGGCCGAAGCTCCCCCTGGCGATCATCACGGCGTCGCAGCCGGTGGCGTCGATGCCGCGCTTCACATCCTCCGGGCGCATCACGTCCCCCGTCAGGATGACCGGAATCCCGACGGCGCGCTTCACTTCCGCGACCAGGCTCCAGTCGCTCCGGCCGCGGAAGCCCTGCTTCGCCGTCCGGCCGTGCACCGTGACGGCGACAGCGCCCGAGTCCTCGGCCATGCGCGCGACATCGACGGCGTTGATGCTGTCTTCGTCCCAGCCGATGCGGATCTTCACCGACACCGGCAGTCCCGTCGCGCGGACGACCTCCGTTATGATCTCCCTCAGCAGGTCCGGCGTCTTGAGAAGGGCCGCGCCGCCGCCCTTGGAGACGACGCGCCGCGCGGGGCAGCAGGCGTTGATGTCCAGGATGTCCGGCTCGAGGGCCTCGAGAATACCGGCCGCCTCCGCCATCCGCGCCGGGCGCTTCCCGAAGACCTGTATGCCGATCGGCCGCTCCCGCTCGTCGAATCTGGTGAGTTCGACGCTTCCGACGTTCCTGCGCGTGAGCCCCTCGGAGCTTACCATCTCGGTATAGACGGCGTCGGCGCCGAAATCCCTGCACATTCGCCTGAAGGGGGAGTCGGAGACACCGGCAAGCGGCGCCAGGAGTATCTTGCCCGCCCCGGTGAAGTCCCCGACGGCCATCATTCCCGCGCGGCGAGGCGCGCGAGGTCGGCGCCTTCGATCACACCGGCCACGTCATCGAGGCCGTCGAACCTTATGTAGGGGATGCCGTTCTCGTCGCAGTGGGCGGCGAGGTCGCGCTTCGCGAAGACGATGTCCGCCTCCTCGGCGGCGCACTTGTCCGAGAGGCCGTCACCGACGTAGATCACGAGCTTGCCCGCCTCGGCCGCCGCCCGCACGTGGCTCGACTTGCAGTTGGCACAGCGGCCGCAGTCCTCGTTGAAGTACGGGAAGGAGAGCACGAAATCACTCCCGTCGACGTCCAGCCGGTTGGCATGGAGCGTCTTCTCCACGCCGTGCTTCGCGAGAAAGGGTTCGATGTAGTAGTCGAGGCCGTCGCTGAGGATGACCATGCCGATTCCCCTCACGTCGCACACTTCGACCAGGCGGTAGAAACCCTCATCGATCGGTTGGCTCTCCGCGAACTCCTTGAGCGCGACGATGTCGCCGCGATACGCGTCGAGCTCCCGCCTCAAGCACTCCGTGGAACTGATGAGCCCGCGCCTCCACTCCTCCACCGCTTCCGCCGCCCCGGGCGCGGCGAAGCGCGTGAAGAACGTGTTGGAGATGTCGACCGGAGAGATCGTCCCGTCGAAATCTATGAAGAGAGATGCGTCACTCATCTTTTCGAGATTCAGCCTCTGCCGCCGCTAGCACGAACAAGTCGCTCAGCGTTTCGGAGTTCCGGATGATATCGACCGTCCTCTGCAGCTGGCTGTCTCTCTCGAGCGAGATGCGATAGGCGGCTTCGTCCCCGAAGGCCTTGCGTGCGATCTCCGACCTCAACATCACCTTCATGAAGTCCTCTCCCTCGGCGAACTCATCATCGTCGAACTCGAAGTCCTTCTCGACGAGAAAACTCTTGAGCCCGTCCATGAGGCCGGGCCGGTCGCCGAAGTCCTCGGGGATGTCCTCGTTCTCCGCGACGTAGCGGACGGCGTACTCGAAGATCAAGCCCGCTCTCGCCACCCTGCTCACGATGGGCGGAACGCTGTCGGGCTCCACCACTATGTCGGGCCGGATGCCGCCGCCGCCGTACACGGCACGCCCGCCTTGGGTATGATAGACGATCGCGGAATCCGCGGCGCCGCCGTCGTCCCTGATGATGGCGCTCTCCTCGCTCGGCTCGGGATCCATGTTTATGCACCTGCCGCTCGGCGTATAGTACTTGGCGGTCGTCAGCTTCACAGCACCGCCTCCGGGAAGCCGCATGACGCTCTGGACGGTCCCCTTTCCGAAGGTCGTAGTGCCCACGACGAGCCCGCGGTCGAGGTCCTGTATGCAGCCGGCGACGATCTCGGACGCGCTCGCGCTCGCGTGGTCGACGAGCACTATGAGCGGATAGTCGCCGCCCCGGGCCCTGGTGCCCGCGTTGTAATCGCGGTTCTGCTGCCTCTTCCTGCCCCTCGTGGAGACTATCTTCTGCTTGGGCTTCAGGAACTGCTCCGAGACTTCGATCGCCTGGGAGAGGAGGCCGCCCGTGTTCCGCCTGAGGTCGATGATCAGCTTCCGCATGCCCTGGTTCTCGAGATCTCTCAAGGCATCGCGGAGTTCCTTGCTCGTATGCTGCGAGAACTGGGCGATCCTCACGTAGCCGATGCCGTCTTCGAGCATGCCGGCGAAGGGCACGCTCTTTATCTCGATGATGTCCCGCTCGATCGTGTAGTCGAGGGGCTCTTCCTCGCCGGCCCGCCTGATCGTGATGGTGACCTCGGTGCCCTTGGGCCCGCGGAGCTTGCTCACGGCCTCCGTTATCGTGATGCCGCGCGTAGACACGCCCTCGATCGCGATGATCTGGTCGCCGCCCCTTATGCCCATCCTGTACGCGGGCGTGCCCTCTATGGGGGCTATGACCGTGAGCCAGTCGTTCCTGATGTCGATCTCTATGCCGAGCCCCCCGAAGGACCCGTGCGTGCTGACCATGAGGTCTTCGTATTGTTTCTTGGTGAGGTATGTCGTATGCGGATCGAGGGTGTCGAGCATGCCCCTTATGGAGCCCTCGATGAGCTTGTGGAAGTCCACCCTCTCGACATAATCCTCGCGGACGTGCGTCAGAACCTCGTTGAACAGGATTAGGCTGTCGCGGACGTTCTGCGTCTTCGCGAGCGCGACGGCGGCGATGGACATGAACACGATGCCCACGCCGACGAGCATCGCTCTCGATCTTCTCACTCTCAACATGCTGTTAGCCTCGCCTCCTAGGGGGAAGGAATCGGTCCACTATTCTCCTGATCTCGGCGGCGGTGGTCTCGATCGTGCCGGAAGAGTCCACCACCTTCACCCTGGCAGGATCGCTCCTGGCGATCTCAATATAACCCTTCCTGACCTTCTCGTGAAAGTCAAGCGCCTCACTCTCTATGCGGTCCAGATCCCGGCCGAGACGCCTCAGCCCTTCCGATGCAGGCAGGTCGAGTACAATCGTGAGATCCGGCCTCAATCCAGCCGTGGCGAAGAGATTGAGCTCCTCCACCTTATCGGCGCCGATGCCCCTCGCATGACCCTGGTATGCGGTCGAGGCGTCATAGAAACGGTCACTGATCACCGTCTTGCCCTCATCGAGCGCGGGCCGTATCACATCGGCGACGTGCTGGGCGCGGCTCGCCTCGTACAGCAGGAGTTCGGTCAGGGCCGTCATGCCCCGGTTCTCGGGATTCAACAGAATGTCCCTCACTTTTTCACCGATAAGGCAGCCCCCGGGTTCCCGCGTAACCACGACTTCCCGTCCCGACTCCACGAGATAGGATCTCAGGCGCTCGACCTGCGTGCTCTTGCCGCAGCCCTCGATGCCCTCGAAGGTGATGAAGATTCCTCTCGCCAAGAACAAAACCTCGTCCGGAAGGTCACGGGCCGTCCGGGTAGCGTCTCCGTGCGCGTCGAGACAGGGCTGCTAGCGGGACCTCGTCTTCTTCCCCTTTGCCGCGGATCGCGACTTGGCCGCCGCGGCGCCCTTGCCCGCCTTCACCTTCTTGAGGGAGGTTACCTCGATGAACTCTTCCACCATGCGCCTGGCGACGTCATCCGTGAACTGCCGCGGCGGCGATTTCATGAAGTAGGAGCTCGGGGCTTCCAGCGCGCCCGACATGCCGGCGTCCATCGCCAGCTTGCAGCACCTGACGGCGTCTATCATGACGCCCGCCGAGTTCGGCGAATCCCAGACCTCCAGCTTGAGCTCGATGTTGAGCGGCACGTCACCGAAAGTCGTGCCCTCGAGGCGTATGTGCGCCCACTTGCGGTCCGAGAGCCACGCCACATAGTCGCTGGGGCCGATATAGACATTGTCCGCCCCTATGTCGTAATCGAGCTGGGACGTCACCGCATTGGTCTTGGATATCTTCTTCGACTGCAGCCTGGCCCGTTCGAGCATGTTGAGGAAGTCCGTGTTGCCGCCGACATTGAGCTGGCTCGTCCTGTCGAGGATGACTCCCCTGTCCCGGAACAGCCTCGTCAGCACCCTGTGGACGATCGTAGCGCCGACCTGGCTCTTTATGTCGTCGCCGATCACGGGCAGCCCCTTGGCCGCGAACCTGCCCTGCCAGTAGTTCTCGCGGGCTATGAAAACCGGGATGCCGTTGACGAAGCCGCAACCGGCCTCGAGAATCTGCTCGACATACCATTTGGTCGCCTCTTCGCTGCCCACGTGGAGGAAGTTGACTACGACGTCCGTCTTGGATTCCTTCAATACCTTGACTATGTTCGCCGTCTGGCCCGGGGCTTTCTCGATGATCTTGGACAGGTATATGCCGAGCCCGTCATGCGTCATGCCGCGGACGACCTTGGTGCCGGTCTTGGGCACGTCGCAGAACCGGTAGGTGTTGTTGGGCTTGGTGTATATGGCCTCGGCGAGGTCCTTGCCGACCTTGTTCTTGTCGATGTCGATGGCCGCGCTGAACTCGATGTCGCCGACGTGATAACCGCCGAGATTGGTGTGCATCAGGCCCGGGACGATCTCGTCCTCCTTGGCGTTCTTGTAATAGTGGACTCCCTGAACCAGAGCGGACGCGCAGTTCCCGACGCCTATTATTCCCACTCTTACCTTGCCCATTTCGCTACCTCCCCTGATCTACTCCTGGGGCCGTTGCCGACCCGCCTGCTTCCTCATCTTCGCAAGCCGTTCGAAAGCCGTGACATTCGCGAGAACGGCTATGATGTAAACCGCCCATACAAGATACCCGGCTCCGATGAACGCGCCCACCATCAGGATGACAAGCCTCTCGGGCCGCTGTAACATTCCCAGGTTGCACGTGAGGCCGAGTCCCTCCGCGCGTGCCTTCACATAACTTACCATCAGCGACCCGCATAAGGCAAGCATTACACCCGTGAGCGGCCACACGGAATCCCTGTAGAGAATGACGAGCCCCATGTAGACGGCGATCTCGGCGTACCTGTCGATGGTCGAATCCAGCAGGGCGCCGAACCTCGTCTCGCCTTCCGCAACGCGGGCTATGGCCCCGTCCAGCATGTCCATGACTCCCGACACGAGGAGAAGGCCCCCCGCGAGCCGCATCCGGCCCGCGGCGAACGCGAAACCGCACATGACGGCGGGAACCAGGCCGAGGACGGTGACGATGTTGGGCGTCAGTCCGAGCGCGACGGCGCCCCCGGCGATGCGCTCCATGACTCGGCGCACACCCGATCTGACCCCTGCTGGTATGAGCAAACCTCGCCTCCTGATCGCAAAAGTGGAGTGGTTAAAGTTACCAGCCGTCCGCGGCCCGGTCAAGCGAAATGGGGTCAGAGCTCGAAATGCACAATCACTCCCGCCCGGCCCGTCAAATCCTGGTGATCTCGTCCACCCCGGCAGCCGGAAACGGCCTGCGCTTGCCGTCCCGGACCAGCCAGGCGCGTCTGCCCGTCATGCGCCCTATCTCGACACACTCGATGCCCCGCCGCCGG
>JALGWA010000072.1 GCA_025774425.1 bacterium | reverse complement strand
CGTCCTGAGCGACGGCGAGATCCACATACGAGGCGGCCGCACCGACGAGACGCTCTACATAATAGACGGCGTCCAGATGAAGGATCTCATATCGGGAAGATCGCCTTCCCTCAACGTCAGCGCGCGGTCGGTGGCCGAGATGGACGTCATCACGGGGGGCTACAGCGCCGAGTTCGGCCAAGCCCTCTCCGGCGTCGTCAACGTGAAGCTCAAGGAAGGCAGCACCAAGCAGGGCGGCTACTTCGACTACTCGGCCGACCACATGCCCTGGAAGGGTGCCGGCGACCGGTATTTCTTCAACGCCGACCGCTTCGAGGCGGGGCTCGACGGCCCCGAGCCCGTGACGATGAACCTGCTGCCGCGGATGGGCCTCAGAATCCCCGGCCAGATGACTTACTCGCTGGGCCTCTCGGCGAGGCTGTCCGACACGTATTACCCGTCGATAAACGACATTCCCGGGGGGGACGGCCTTCGATCGTCATACCGGGACAGCTTCCTCGGCCTCTCCTGGAGTTACAGCGGATGGGCGCCGCGAGCCGACAACAGGTGGCAGATCTTCGGAAAGCTCTCCTGGCGGATAACCTCGGACAACAAGCTCGGCCTCTCGCTGACCAAGACGCTGTCAATCGACCAGGGTTATTTCCGGACCGACCCCTACGACGTCACGCGCTCCTCGACGGGCTACCAGCACGAGTGGTCGCGGCGCCTCGACCACTACCTCGTGTACACCGAGGACATGAACAGCGCGTTGTTCTCCTGGAATCACATAATGAGCGCGAATTCCTTCTGGGTGCTCAAGCTCTCGAGGTTCTTCAACGCCCTCCAGGCCGACGTCCAGGGCAGGCACTGGCACGACTACGTCGAACCCGACGATTACTCCGAGCTGCAGGAAAACGACACGCCGTACTTCATCGAGACCGGCGATGCAGACCTCTGGCACAACCGCTACATAGAGACCTGGAATGTCAACTGGGACATGACGCGGCGGATCCCGGCGCATCACCAGATCAAGGGCGGGTTGCACCACTCGTTCGAGAAGGCCCAGTACGTCTTCATAAAGCGGCCCTGGGTGCCGGATCCCGACAGCCTCGGGCTTTTCCACGACATCTACACCATCCACCCCATGAGGGGGGCGATGTACGTCCAGGACAAGATGACCTACGAGGGGCTGATCGCCGAGATCGGCCTGAGACTGGACTACTGGTTCCCGGGCAAGGAGGTCGAGGAGGCCATCCAGGACACGACGAGGTCGGCGATCACGCCGACCACGAGGCAGAACTTCTACAACGACACTTACGAGATCTTCGGGCGCAGGTTCAAGGCGCATCTCAGCCCGAGGATAGCCGTCTCGCACCCGATAACCGACCGCGACAACCTGTTCTTCAACTACGGTCACTTCACGCAGATACCGAGCTACATCTGGATCTACTCCAAGCTCTCCTCGGTATCGAGCGAGCTCTTCCCCCTGATAGGGAACCCCAACCTCAACCCCGAGATCGCGGTCCAGTACGAGATCGGCGCACGGCACCAGTTCACCGAATCGCTCGCGGCCAACATCACGCTCTTCTACAAGGACATCTACGACTACCCGACTTCGACGAGGTTCGAGAAGCCCGGCGTCGGGACCATGTTCATATACAGGAACATGGACTATGCGAGGTCGCAGGGCATCGAGATCGAGATCAGGAGGAAGCAGCGCGGGCTCTTCGGAGGGTCCCTGACCTACACGTATTCCATGGCCACCGGCAAGAGCTCCGACCCCAACACCTTGAAGCTGATCGAGGAGCAGGGGGGCGACGTGGGCACGAGGGAGTCGAGCCTGGCGGAGGAATACCTCTGGTGGAACAGGCCGCACAAGCTCAACCTCATGATCAACCTCCAGGCGCCGAGGGGCAGGAGGTACGAAGTGTTCGGCCTCAAGCTCTGGGACGACTGGAATCTCAACATACAGTGGATGCTCCGCAACGGAAAGGCGTACACGCCGACGGGCGGCGGCCAGGAAGTCGCCAAGCGTTACTCCGCAAACGGACCGTGGGACAATGTGTGGGACCTGAGGTATACTCAATACTTCGGCTCGGGGCGGATGAGGACCAAGGCGTACCTGGACATCAGGAACCTGTTCAACTACATGAGGGTGCGCAGGGTCGACCCGGAAACGGGCAAGGCCCCGGTGCCCGGGGAGGGGACCTACGAGGGCCGGGGCGACAGCGAGTACGTCCGGAACCAGCTGAGCGACCCCAGCATCTACGGCAGTCCCAGGCAGGTCCGGCTCGGAGTGGCGGTGGAGTTCTGATGACGAGACAGGCCAACAGCGCTACGGCCGCGCTTCTATTCGCGGCGCTTCTCTTCGCGGCCGCGCCCCGGTCGGCGGCGATCGGGCTCGGAGACCAGCGCATCGGGACCTCGTCGGCCAGCTTCCTCCGGATAGGCGTCGGGGCGAGGGCCGCGGCCATGGGCGGCGCCTTCGTGGCGGTCGCCGACGACGTCACGTCGGTCGCCTGGAACCCCGCCGGCCTGGTGCTGATCCAGGGAACCGAGGTCGCCTTCACCTACGCCTCCTGGCCCGCGGACATAGGCTACAGCCACTTCGCCTTCGGAACGACCTCGCGGCGGCTCGACGGGGCTATCGGGCTGCAGGTCGGGGTGCTGTCGACGGAGATGATGGAGACGCAGGAGTACTACCCGTACGGCACGGGCAGGACTTTCTCTTTCTCCGACTGGCTCGTCGGCTTGACGGTCGCCAAGCGGTTCACGGACCGTTTCTCGGGCGGAGCGGCCGTCAAGTACGTGCGCGAAGAGCTGGGCGTGGAGGTCGGGGGCCCGACCACCAACGCCATAGTGCTCGACGCAGGCACCTACTACAGGATCGGGCCCTGGAACATGAAGCTCGCGGTCGCTCTCGTCAACTTCGGAACGCAGCTGACTCCGGGCGGCACTTACGAGAGAGGTAACGGAGAGGAGACGACCACGTCGGGCTACGAGGGCTTTTCGCCCGCCATGGAGTTCAAGTTCGGCATCTCGATGATGCCCTACGACACGCCCGATTTCAGCACGCTGTTCGACGTCGAGCTCGTCCACCCGGCCGACAACGCCGAGACCGTGAGGATGGGAGTCGAGGCCAGGGCGCTGGGAGTGCTGGCGATCAGGGCCGGATACGACTTGAACGCGGACCAGATGAAGGCGAGCTTCGGTGTCGGCGTCCTCACGGACATATCGAATCACGAGGGCGGAGTGGACTACGCGGCGACGTTTTCCGAGTACCTGGGAACCGTTCACCGCCTGACGCTCGTTTTCAAGCTGTAGGATAGGATCGAAACATGAACAAAGCGACAAGCACGGTGCTCTTGGCGGCGGCCCTGGGCCTTTTCGCGGGATGCGGCGGGAAGATCGACCCGCCCGGCGAGCTCTACAAAGAACCGCGCCTCAGCTTGTACCTCTACGCCGGCGAGTACGGCGGTTTCGGGGGCGCGTCGTGGCTCGGGGTCACCGGGGGACGTCTCTACGTGACCTTTCCCGACAGCGGCGTGGTGGTCGCTTACAACAGCCTCGCCGAAGTCACCGGCGACGTCCACTTCACGGGCTCGGTGAGACCCTACCTCATAGGCGTCGGTACCTACGAGATCGCGGTGGCCGACAGCGTGGACACCACCCTCACGGTGAGGTCCTACGGCATAGGCGGCGGACCACCTCTCCGCGCGGTGGTCGACACCGATTGGGTCGAGATCGGCGGTCTCGCGGTGGGTGAAGACGGGACGATCTACGTCTCGGACGCCGCGCGCAACTTCATACGGGCCTATGACGCCGACGGCGGCCTGGTGTTCGGAGAGGACCTCGCCGACAGCGGTTTCGGCCTCGGGCACGTGCTGGGACCGCGCGGCATCTTTATCGAAGAGGACACGCTCTACATCGCCGAGGCCCATGCCGAGAAGGCGCAGGTCCAGAGGATAAGCGTGCGGGAAGTGCAGGCGGGCGTCCCCTTCTCGGCGACGAGGCCCTTCCTCAGCACGTTCATAGACACATTCGGCATCGAGGTGCCGCTCATCGAACCCGTGGCCGTATGCGTCAACTTCGCGGGCCAGATATTCGTGCTCGACGCCGCATGGGGGCTAATCATCGAATTCAACAGGGACGGCACCACCGCGGCCATCGTGACCGCGCCGACGTCCGGGGGACCGGTGCCCCTCACCGGCGCGAGATCGATGGGACCTTACAGCCTGCGGATATACGCGCTCGAGCCGGGCCGCGGCGTAGTACACCGGTGGGACAAGGGAGGAGGCGGGTAAACATGAAGAATCTTCTGCCGGTCGCGCTCTGCATCCTCGCCCTCGCCGGAGGCGGCAGAGCCCTGGCGCATGACCCGCCCCGCGACCCGGGCGCCGGCGGCCAGCCGGCGCTCGCGGCGGACAGGATATCCTACGTCAGCAGGCGGACCGACGGCAACGCCCTCGGCCTCACGATCTCCAACTACGGTTTCTTCGGCAACAACTTCGTGACGAGAAACCCGTCCATGGAGTACCCGCTGGGCTCGGAGATAGACCACCTGATCCGAGCGGGGCTCTGGGTGGGGGCGGTGACCGTCGACGGCGACACCGTCGTCTCGACCGGCGCCATCTCCGGCTACTGGGGCACATCGACGGCGACGGCGACCGAGTTCCGGCCCCTGCCCGGGGACAGGCTCAAGGAGAGGTCCACGCTCATCACGAGCCGCGCCTACTCCCCGGACGCCGTGAGCGAGCAGGACTTCGTCGCGGCATACGCCGACACCCCGAGGGCCTCGACCAACGATGCAGTCCTCACCGTCGAGGTGCGCCAGGAATCGTACCTCTGGAGCTACGACTTCGCCGAGGCGTTCATCATAGTCAGCTTCACGGTCTACAACCGGGGCGAGGGCATACTCCAGGCCCCCTACATCGGCGTATTCGCCGAGCTCGCCTCCGGCTGGAAGGGAGCCTATGAGACCTGGAGGCCGCCTTCCAATGCGTGGTTCAGGAACAAGGCCGTCGAGTACTTCCCAGGCGCCAGGATGGTCGGGGAGCACCATTACAACTACCAGTGGGGCGACGCCCCCAGCTGGGGGGCCATATCCCTTCTCGGCGCCCGCGGCCGCCGCCTCGAGTCCATAGACGATCTCACGGTCTCCTTCAACTGGTGGGACTGGTACTGGGAGCGCGACAACCCCATGGAGGACGAGGAGCGTTACGAGATGATGGCGAACGGCGACATCGACCCTACCGGCGATATTACGCCCGGGGCGGACGATCCCGTCGAGCTCCTGTCAGCCGGCCCGTTCCCCGACATGGCCGAGGGCGACAGCCTGCTCCTCGTCGTCGCCTTCCTCGGCGGGATGGACCGTGCGAGCCTGCTCAAGAACGTCGAGTGGGCCCAGAGGGCGTTCGACAACCAGTACGTGCTGCCTTCGCCGCCCCCGCCGCCGCGCTTCCGGGTCGCCCCCGGCAAGGGCGTCATCAACCTGTACTGGGACGACTACCCGGAGGACCAGTACGATCCCTTCTACCAGATCATGGACTTCGAGGGTTACCGCATATACATAACGAGAGTCGAGGGGGCGACGAGCGCAGATTTCAACCTCGTGCGTGAAGTCGACAAGGTCGACACGCTGGGCTACGACACCGGCTTCGACTCGGTGAGGGACTCCGTCTACTTCGGGGACACGCTGTACGTCTACCGGACGTCGATTCCCAACGTCAAGGACGGCTTCAAGTACTGGGTCGCTATTACCTCGTACGACACGGGCATTCCCGAGGAGGACGTGGAGAGCATGGAGAGCGGCCTGAGGGCCACCCAGGTGCTCGTGATCCCCGGGACGACCCCGGAGGACGCCGGCGGAAGAGAGGTGACGGTCTTCCCCAACCCGTACAGGGGAGCGGCCGTATGGGACGGCTCGCGGGACAGGGAAAAGTACATCTGGTTCGCCAATCTGCCTCAGCGGGCGACGATAAGGATCTTCACGCTCGCCGGCGACCTCGTACGCACCATCGAGTTCGACGGTTCGACATACGACGCCGGGAGCGTGCAGGGCCTCGAGACATTCAAGGAGAAGAACGTCGCCATGCCGGGAGGCATATGCGCTTGGGATCTCATCACCGACAAGGACCAGGCGGCGGCGACCGGACTCTACATGTTCTCGGTCGTCGACCACGACACGGGAGAGCAGCAAGTCGGCAAGTTCCTGATAATAAGGTGACGGATCATGAGAAGATCACTTAGAGCGCTGGGCATCGCAGGGGTGCTGGTCGTCGGCATGGCGGGAGGCTGCGCGCAGCGCGAGGGCCTCGGCCTGCCCAACACGCCGCCCGAGACCTTCATCGCCGTGGCGGACAGCGTGAGAAACCCCACGGCCTACATCCAGGAGATCCGCTGGTGGGGTGATGACATCGACGGCGAAGTCGCCGGATACGAGTACCGCTGGTTCCAGGACCCGGCCGAGCCGGGATGCCCCATGGACACGGCCTGGGTGTTCACCGAGGAGACCGGCCACGAGTTCCACATCCCCGTGACGGGCGGCGTCGTGAGGACGCATCGCGTCGAGGTGAGGGCGGTGGACGATCGCGGCCTCGCCGACCCGACCCCGAGCTCCCTCGCCATCCCCGTAACCAACACGCCGCCCGAGGTCCGGCTGAGCGACGCCGCGTCGCTCCCGGACACGACCTTCACCATCGATGTCTTCAAGGTATGGCTCGACGGCAACGAGGAGAACGCGCTCTTCGTGCCGGGCGGGGATTCGACGGCCGCCTTCGGCCTCGAGGACTTCCAGGGAAGGTACGGCGAGCGCACCCTGTACCTGTTCGCCGTCGACACCGGCTGCGACTCGAGCGGCGTCGTGTCCCACACCTGGTACGTCAAGGAGCCGACCGGGAACGTGCTCATAGTCGACGACCTCTGGAGCTCGGCGGGGGCGGTGGACCACACGACGAACATGATGTACATGAGCCTGATGAGCGCCTGCACCGGCGGGTTCTCCAAGCTCGACCTCGAGAAGTACGGCGGGGTCACATACGCGCACAACTACAGGGACCTGTTCGAGATCTTCGATCTCGTCATCTGGTACGACGACCCCGTCAACAGCGTCTCCTCCACGCTGCCCTTCGCCCGCGAGGCCGTGCGGGACTACGCCGGCGGCGGAGGGAGATTCATGCTGGTCAGCCTCACGGCACTCGGGCCCCAGGGAGCTTTCTCCGACGAGACGATGTTCGAGGTCTTCGGGGTCGACTCGCTGTACTGGCGCATCAATCCCGTCGACGGCAGCTTGAATCCCAACTTCGACTGCAAGAAGAAGTGGAGAATCACGGGCAACGAGAGCCTCGGCCTGGACAGCCTGAAAGTCGTCGGCACCGTGACGGCCACCAAGTGCATGGCCAAGAGCGAGACATCCGTGTCGCTGTATCATATCCCCCCGGGCACGGTCGATACCATTCAGAAGGTCGACTACCACCTGGCCGTCATGAACGCGTGGGGCTCGGGCAGGGTGGCCGTGTTCACCATGGGGCTCAGCAAGTGCAACGGCTACGGCACGCTCGAGAATGAGTTTTGCAAGATAGTGCAGATTATGCTAGAGTAGAGACCCTGAGACCGGAAGCACCGGAGTTGCTGATTCGGCGTTCGGCCCGGGAGGTACGGCAATGAGCAGGAAGACGGGAATCATCGTGGTCGTCACGACCGGGGTTGTATGGGGCCTGACGGAAGTCTTCGTCGGGGACGTATTCTACAAGTTCCACATTCCCATGAGGGCGGCATCGCTCACGGCTATCGGTCTCGCGATCCTCGTCGCCGCGAGATTCGTCTTCGACAAGCCCGGCGCTTCGACCGCCGCGGCGGTCCTGGCCGGCGCGCTGAGATGCCTGGTCCCCAAGCTCTTCATCTGCCACATGGTCGCCATCGTTCTCGAGGGTGCGGCCTTCGACCTCTCCTGGTCCGCCACGCGGGCGGGCGCGCGGCGGCCGCTGCGGCGTGCCTGGCTGTCGGCCGCCGTCGCCGCCTTCGCCGGTTTCTTCTCCTTCGGGCTCCTCGGCAACTACCTCTTCGGATTCGGCAGGTGGGTGGAAGCCGGCCTGCCGGGCATCGCCCGCTGGAGCATCCGCTCGGGGGCTTACTCCTCTCTCTTCCTGCTGGCGCTCGTGCCGCTGGCCGCCTTGGCCGCGCGGAAGATCACCGCCGCGGCACCGGCGGGCGAGGAGGAGAAGGAGGCGTCCCGGGAGGCTATTCGATAACGAGGACGCCTTTCGCTCTCTTGATGTGACTGATCCCGGCCGGCTGCGCATGCCACGCGGCCAGGAGTTCCATTCCCCAGAGCACGATTATGGTGGAGACATGGATCCAGAGCATGAGCACGATGATGCCGCCGATGGACCCGTAGACGCTGGTTATCTGCGTCATTCCTATGTACGTGAGGAAGCCGTTCTTGGCTATCTCCCAGGTCAGGGACACGATCGCGGCCACGAGCAGGATGTGGCGCCTGGGGACCCGGCCGGGGGAAGTAAAGAAGTAGATGAATCTCCTCGACGACGCCCGGCAGGAGCAGCGAGACCAAGAGCAGCACGGCGGCGCAGGCCACCAGCACGAGGGCCACCACTTGCCTGAGGACGACGTCCCTCCATCCCTGCCTCCCCCAGATGATCGAGGCGCTCCAGGCCAGCGTGATGAACACCAGCCTCGCCCCCCAGAAGAAGGCCAGAACGCCTATCCCCCAGGCGATGGACTTGTTCTGCGCGGCCGACCGCACCCACGCCATGATCACTCCGGCGCCGACGGGGGTGAGGTCCGAGAGAAGATCCGCGAGCCTCTGCATGCCCAGCTCGGACGAACCGACATACGCCGCGAAGGCGGAGAGCGCCATGAGGAGCAAGGGGAAGAAGGAGAACATGGCGAAGAAGCTTATGGCGGCGCTCATGGGGAGCCCGTAGTGGGCCACGAAGTTGCGGATACTCTCTCCGAAGATTCGAGCGGCGGTCTTCAAACCCCGCATATCGAGGCCCCCCTCAGCACCAAAGGGTGGCACACCGACCCGGTCTGGTCAAGCTCGTCCTCGGCGCAACTCCTTGAAATGTCCGATGTTCTGTGATATAATACCTCCGTGGGAAGGGTAAGTGTCTCTAT
>JALGWA010000071.1 GCA_025774425.1 bacterium | reverse complement strand
CGGATGCGGGCGGAACCAAGGGACGACCGTGACCCGCGCCGGGCGCAGCGAGACATGAAGCAAGTCCACACAGCGCTTCGGGAAGGAGGTTGACATGACAGCCGGATCCATACTGGAAGTGAACATCGGCGATGACCGGAAGGTCTCCGAGTCGGGGGGCCATCCCGTTCCCGAGGACAGGCAGAAGCTGGGCGAGCCCGGCGTCTACGTCAACAGGGAGGAAGAGGTCACGTTCCGGAACTCCACCGGCGAGAGGGTCACGATCATCGTCCCCATCGACGACTCTGCGGTGATCTTCGCCGAAAGGTTCATCCACCTGGACGCCGCAGGGCAGGTGACGCTCCCGGTGCTCGCCGATGCGACGAAGGGGGTGCACCCGTTCTGTGTCTACCTGGAAGACTCCGACGCGTTTGCGGAGGGGGGCTCGACCCCGAAGATAATAATCGAACCGCCCGACGACGGCGGGGTGCCGCCTCCGACCGTCTGACGTGAGACCCGCCCTCGGCCCCTGGAAGGCGCCGACGACGACACGGGGCCGCTCCTCAGCGGAGCAGCCCCGTCCCCGTCGGCCTCGGGAGTCTACTCGTATTCGTAGAAGCCCCGCTTGGTCTTCCTTCCGAGATAGCCGGCCTTGACCATGTTCCTGAGCAGCGGACAAGGCCTGTACTTCGAGTCGGCGAAACCGCTGTAAAGCACCTCCATGATGGCCAGGCACACGTCCAGGCCGATGAGGTCGGCGAGCGCCAGCGGCCCCATGGGGTGCGCCATGCCGAGCTTCATGACGGTGTCGATCGACTCCTTGGTCGCAACGCCCTCCATGAGGGCATAGCAGGCCTCGTTTATCATCGGCATCAGGAGGCGATTGGCGACGAAGCCGGGGTAGTCGTTGACGCCGACCGGGGTCTTGCCGATCGCGGCGGCGAGCTCCATCACCGAGTTGTAGGTCTCGTCCGAAGTCGCGACACCCCGAACGACTTCCACGAGCTTCATCATCGGGACGGGGTTCATGAAGTGCATCCCCACGACCTTGTCGGGCCGCTTGACTTCCGCGGCGATCTCGGTGATCGAAATCGACGAGGTGTTGGTCGCGAGGACGGCGCTGTCCTTGCAGGTCGAGTCGAGGTCCTTGAAGATCTTCTGCTTGACGGCGAAGTCCTCGGTGGCCGCCTCGATGACGATGTCGCAGTCCGCGAGGTCCGATATCGACACCGTCTTCTTGATCCTCGACAGAGCCGCCTCCTTGTCGGCCTCCGTGATCTTCTCTTTCTTGATCATGCGATCCAGATTCATGGTGATGATGCTTACGGCCCGCTCGAGGAAACTCTCCTCGACGTCCATGAGCGCGACGTCATAGCCGTTCATCGCGAATACGTGGGCGATGCCGTTCCCCATGGTCCCGGCGCCGACCACTCCCGCCTTCTTGACTTCCATTTCCCGCCTCCTATTCCATCTCCACCGCAAGCGCGACGGCGTTCCCTCCGCCGAGGCAAAGCGTCGCCAGACCGGTCTTGAGCCCTCTGTCCTTGAGTGCATAGAGCAGAGTCGTCAGGATTCTCGAACCCGTGGAGCCGATCGCATGGCCGAGCGCCACGCCGCCGCCGTTGACGTTCACCCGTTCAGGATCGAACCCGAGCTCCTGGATCACGGCCATCGCCTGGACCGCAAAGGCCTCATTGAGCTCCACGAGATCGAAGTCATCGATCTTGTAGCCGGTCACCTCGAGCAGGTTCTTGACGGCCGGCACCGGGGCCATCATCACCCACTTGGGCTCGGTCCCTCCGGTCGCGTAACCGGTGACCTTAGCGATCGGCTCGGCGCCGAGCTCGCCAGCCCTCTCCCTGGACATCACCACGAGAGCCGACCCGCCGTCGTTCACGCTGGGAGCATTACCGGCGGTGACGACTCCGTCCTTCTTGAAGGCGGGCCGCAGTTTGGCGAGCTTCTCCACGCTCGTGTCCTTCCTCGGACCCTCATCGACCTCGAAGACGATGGGATCACCCTTGCGCCGGGGAACTTCGACGGGGACGATCTCGTCCTTGAACTTTCCGCCCTCGATGGCGGCGACAGCCTTCCTGTGGCTGTTGTATGCATACTCGTCGATGGCTTGACGGCTGATGCCGTACTTCTCGGCGACGAGCTCCCCCGTGTTGCCCATGTGGAAGTCCTCGAACGCGCACCAGAGGCCGTCGTGAACCATCGAGTCGATCAGCTTCCCGTGACCGAGCCTGTAGCCGGTGCGGGCCTTGGCGAGCAGGTAGGGGCAGTTGCTCATGCTCTCCATGCCGCCCGCGACGATGCAGCCGTAATCGCCGGCCTTGATCGCCTGGGAGGCGAACACGACCGCCTTGAGCCCCGACCCGCACACCTTGTTTATGGTCGTCGCGCCGACCGTGGCCGGGATGCCGGCCTTGATCGCGGCTTGCCTGGCGGGGTTCTGACCCATGCCGGCCCCGACGACGTTCCCCATGATGACCTCGTCGACGTCGTCCGGCTTGATTCCCGCCCGCTCAACAGCCGCCTTGATCGCGGCCGCCCCGAGCACCGGGGCCGGAAGGCCGGCGAGGGTCCCCAGAAACGCGCCCGTGGCCGTCCTTGCGGCACTCACTAACACGATGTCTCTCGGATCTGCCATCTTCTCCTCCAAGTCGCTTCCAACCTACCCGAACCCGCCCATGGAAGCGGCGAGTTCGCAGAACATTCTGACCTTGTCCAAGTCTCCCTTGGGGGAGATCTCACACCCCGTCGAGAGAATGTAACCTCCCCTCTCCTTCCCTATCTCGACGCAACGCCTGACTTCCCTCTCGATGTCATCCCTCGTCCCGTCGATGAAAACGCCCGTGGACACGTTGCCGATGACGACACATCTCGAGCCGCATGCGGTGAGCATCCGATCCAGGGACGATGGTTGATCCATGCTGATGGCCACCGCGCCCGAGGATACGATGTCCTCCATTATGGGGTCGATGAAGCCGCATATGTGCAGCGTGACGCCGGTCTTCTTCGCGCCGAAATACGCGACTGTATCCTTCAGGTAAGGTAGCACGAACTCCTTGAAAATCTTTGGCGATATTAGACTTATGGAGGCCGGAGCCTCGCTCAGGCTCAGGCCCGCGCCCGCCCCGGTCACGGCGTCCCCGAATGCTCTCGTGACGCCGCTCGTGAACTCCATGAGATCGTGCACGAAACCCGGATCCTCGACCGTGTCGATGATGAGTTCCTGCGCCCCCCTGAGATTCACGGCGAGTGTCCAGGGCCCGCATATCACGCCCCCGACGGGGACTTGCCTCCCCTTGGCGCCCACGACCTTCGCGCAGGCCGCGACATAGGCCGGGAGTCTCCCGCTGCTCGCAGGGTCCGGCGCCGACAGCGACGCCAGCGAGGCCCTTTCCGCAAGCAAATACGACTTGAGCCTCGGAACCTCGCCCTCGGGAAACTCGACCTCGGCCCCCATGGCCTCGACTTCCATGAAGAGATCCGACATCATGACGATGACATCCTGGCCCGTTTCATCATGCAGACGCATCTGGGCATCCGCCATCTTGTCGAGATCCCTGTAGTAGTCGGCCGTCGAGACGCCGACGAGCTCGGCGGCCAGCCCGCTGACGATGGGATAGAACGGCAGCCTGTCCGACTCCCGCCGCCTGAAAGCCGCTTTCACTCTCTCGACGCTGTTCATAGAATGGCCTCCGCGCACGTCACCTGCCGAGAAGGTGCCGGCCGATTACGAGCCGCTGGATCTCCGACGTGCCCTCTCCGATCGTCGTCAGCTTGGCGTCTCTCCAGAACCTTTCGACCTCGTAGTCTTTCATGTAACCATAGCCGCCGTAAATCTGGATGGCGGCCCTGGTGGCCCTCATCGCGACCTCCGAGGCGAAGAGCTTCGCCATGGCGGACGGTATGGAGTAGGGCCGGCCCCTGTCCTTCCTGATGGACGCATCGTAGACGAGCAGCCTGGCCGCCTCGATCTCCGTGGCCATCTGGGCGATCATGTCATTGACCGCCCCGAACTTCGCGATGGGCTTGCCGAACTGCCTGCGTTCCCTGGCATACTCGATGCTCGCGTCCAGCGCGCCCTGGGCGATGCCGAGCGCCATCGCCCCGATCGATATCCGCCCCCCGTCGAGGGTATGGAGGAATATCTTGAACCCCTGGTTCTCCTCGCCGAGCATGTTCTCGACAGGCACTCTGCAGTCCTCGAAAATCAGCTCCCCCGTATCGGACCCGCGGCAGCCGAGCTTGTGCTCCTTCTTGCCGGCCTTGAACCCGGCCATGCCCTTCTCGACTATGAAGGCCGAGATCCCGCGTGTGCCCGCCCCCTTGTCCGTCACGGCGGTCGCGACGAATGTCTCGCCTATGCCGGCGCTCGTGATGAAGCACTTGGTGCCGTTCAGTACGTAATGGTCCCCGTCCCTGACCGCGGTCGTCTGCGTGCCCCCCGCGTCCGAACCCGCGCTCGGCTCCGTGAGTCCGAACCCGCCGAGCTTGCGGCCGCTCGCGAGGTCGGGAACGTATTTCTTCTTCTGCTCCTCGGTCCCGAACTCGTAGATGGGATAAGTGCCGAGCGAAGTGTGCGCCGCCATGCTGAGTCCCGTCGAGCCGCACACCCTCGATATCTCTTCGACGCCTATGGTGTAGCCCAGCGTATCGGTGCCGCCGCCGCCCCATTCCTCCGGGAAGGGCATGCCGAGAAGTCCCAGTCCGGCCATCTTCTTGTAGAGGTCCAGGTTGACCTCGCCGGTCTCGTCCAACTCCTTCGCAAGGGGCTTCACCTCCCCCAGAGCGAACTCCCTCACCATGTCCCTTATCATCTTGTGCTCTTCAGAAAGTTCCATACCCCTCCTCCTCGGTCCGTCCCTTCGATTCCAACGCGGGCCGACCGAAGGTCGTCGTCGCCGTCACAGGCGCGACGCCGCCTCTTTCTTGACGAAATCCACTATCTCGGCCGTCGGCGCGCCGGGAGTGAACACGGCGGCGACTCCGGCCTTGCGGAGCTCCGCCGCGTCATCGTCGGGAATGATGCCCCCGACGACCACCATGATGTCACCGGCCCCGCGCTCCCTGAGCATGGAGACGACCTTGGGAATCAGGGTCATGTGGGCCCCGGACAGAATACTGAGCCCCACGACATCGACATCCTCCTGGATCGCGGCCTCGACGATCATCTCCGGCGTCTGGTGCAGGCCTGTATATATGACCTCCATACCCGCATCTCTCAGGGCGCTGGCCACGACCTTGGCCCCGCGGTCGTGACCGTCGAGCCCGGGCTTGCCAATCAGAACTCTTATCTTCCTGTCCATATCCGCCTCCCGAACCTGCCCTAGAAGATTATGGGCTCCTTGTATTCCCCAAAGACACTCTTGAGCGTATCGACCATCTCCCCCAGCGTGCAGTAGGCCCTTGAGCACTCGATTATCCGGGGCATGAGGTTGTCCGTGCCCTCCGCCGCCGCCCTGAGGTCGGCCAGCGCCCTCCCTACGGCCCCGTTGTCCCGTTCGGCCCGGAGAGCCTTCAAGGCCGCGGCCTGGTCCTTCTCGACCCTGGGATCTATCTTGAGGAGATCGATTCCTATCTTCTCATCCTCCAGCACGTACTCGTTGACACCGACCACGGTCTTGGCCTTGGTCTCGACCTCTCTCTGGTAGCGGTAGGCTGCGTCGGCGATCTCCTTCTGGAAGAAGCCGTGATCGATCGCCTTGACGACCCCTCCCAGGTCCTCGATCTTCCTGAAGTAATCTTCCGCCTCTTGTTCGAGCCGGTTCGTCAGATACTCCACGTAGTAGGACCCGGCGAGCGGGTCTATGGTGTTGGTGATCCCCGTCTCATGCGCCAGGATCTGCTGGGTCCGCAACGCTATCTGCACGGCCTTCTCCGTAGGGAGGGCCAGCGTTTCGTCCATGGAATTCGTGTGGAGCGACTGCGTCCCGCCCAGGGCCGCCGCCATGGCCTCGTACGCCGTCCTCACTATGTTGTTTTCCGGCTGCTGGGCCGTGAGCGTGCAACCGGCTGTCTGCGTGTGGAACCTGACCAGCAACGATTCCGGCTTCTTGGCCCCGTATTTCTCCTTCATGTGCCTCGCCCATATCCGGCGGGCCGCCCGGTACTTGGCGATCTCCTCGAAGAAGTCCAGATGCGAGTTGAAGAAGAAGGAAAGCCGCGGTGCGAACGTATCCACATCCAGGCCCGCTGCGATGCCGGCCTCCACATATGCGAATCCGTCCGCGAGCGTGAACGCCAGCTCCTGGGCCGCGGTCGAACCGGCCTCCCTGATGTGATAGCCGCTTATCGAGATGGTATTCCAGCGTGGGACGTGGTCGGCGCAGAAGGAGAATATGTCGGTGATGATCCGGATCGACGGCTCCGGCGGGAATATCCAGGACTTCTGGGCGATATACTCCTTGAGGATGTCGTTCTGAATCGTTCCGCGGAGCTTCTCGGAGGGCACGCCCTGCTTCTCGCCGACACATATGTAGAAGGCCAGCAGAATGGACGCGGGGGCGTTTATCGTCATCGACGTCGAGACCTTGTCGAGGGGGATCCCCTTGAACAGGGTCTCCATGTCCGCCAGGGAATCGATTGCGACGCCGCACATCCCGACCTCTCCGTGGGCGCGCGGGTGATCGGAATCGTAGCCCATGATCGTCGGCATATCGAACGCCACCGACAGGCCGGTCTGGCCCCTGTCGAGCAGGAAGTGGTAACGCTCGTTGGAGTCCTTCGCGGAGCCGAAGCCCGAGAACTGTCTCAT
>JALGWA010000070.1:4292-11094 GCA_025774425.1 bacterium | reverse complement strand
GAAGTTGGTGATCGAGTCGGCTATGATCTTGGAGTTGGGAACGAGGATCTTGCGGTTGTCCGGGCTGCCGAGGATCGTGTTGAACACCGACACGTTCTTCACCGTCCCCATCACGCCGCCCGCTTCCACGAAGTCGCCCACCTTGAACGGCTTGAGGAGGATGATGAGGACTCCGGCGCCGAAGTTGGACAGCGTGCCCTGGAGGGCGAACCCGACCGCGAGGCCGGCGGCGCCGAGCACGGCGACCAGCGACGTCGTCTGCACGCCCAGCCTGTCGATGGCTGCGATGATGACGAACATGAGCAGCGCGAAATAGACGAGATTCCTCAGGAAGCCGATGAGCGTCTCGTCTATGTGCGACCTGCGCATGATCTTGGCGATCCCCGCCGCCACGACCCTGGCGATCCACCAGCCGACGAAGAAGATCACGGCGGCCGTGAGCAGCCTGACGCCGTAAACCGGTGCATTGTCCCTTATCACGTCCCAGATGTTCTCCACGATGCATCCACCTCCATGAACGGTCTCAACCACGCCGACCGACACAGAGGGTTCGGCCGGCAATAACCGACTCCAGACTCAAACGGGTGTACGCCGCCATCGTCCCACATCCCCAAACCCCTGTCAACCCAACGCCCCCCAAACCGCCCCGGACCTTGAAATCCGGCGTCTTATCTGGTATAATCCCCGCCGGCCGGGAGCAGCAGAGCGCAGCAGGAGGAATCGAAGTGAAGTCCCTGTTCACGCTTGTCATCGCGGCCGTCCTGGCCCCCGCGGCCGAGGCGTCCCTCCCCAACCCGCCGGACACCCTCTGGGCGGTGACCTATGACGCCGGCTCCGTAGAAAAGGCCTACAAGGCGAGGGCGACGGGGGACGGCGGCTTCATAATCTGCGGCTCGACCCGTTCGCCGGGCCCGGGCGACATCGACGCCTACGTTGTCAAGACCGGGCCGAGCGGCGATGTCGTCTGGAGCGGCCACTACGGCGGCCGCTATGTCGAGGAAGTGTTCGACATCGCAGAGACGCCGGACGGGGGATACGCCGCGGTCGGATTCACGTCGACGGCTACGGCGGGGTATTACGACGTCTACCTGCTCCGGCTCGACGAGACCGGTGATACGCTCTGGACCAGGACATACGGCGGGAAGGACTACGACTACGGATACGCCCTGGCCGTGACTCCCGACGGCGGCTTCATAATCGCCGGGAGGACGTCCTCGTTCGGGAAGGGCGCCCGCGCGGCGTATTTCATCCGCACCGATGCCGCAGGAGACACGCTCTGGACGAGGGCGCACGGGGGATGGGGCAAGGACGAGGCGTACGCGGTGGTCGCCCTCCCCGGCGGGGGATACATGGCGGCCGGCTACACGACGTCGCGCGGGGCGGGCGCGGGCGACGTGTGGCTGATGAAGCTCGACGCCGCCGGGGACACCGTCTGGACACGGACGTACGGCGGCGAGCTCGACGAGCGCGCCGAGGACATCGCGCGAACGGCCGACAAGGGCTTCATCCTCGCCGGGCGGTCGAACTCCTTCAACCCTCCGTACCACGACATGTACGTCGTGAGGGTCGACGCCCGCGGGGACACGCTCTGGACCAGGACATACGGCGGGCCGGCGGCCGACCACGCCTATTCGGTGAGCCCGACCTTGGACGGCGGCTTCATCGCGGCCGGCTACACGAAATCGGCTTCCGGCGGCACAGACGCCTATGTCGTCCGCTGCGACTCCGCCGGCGATACGCTGTGGACCAAGGCGGTCGGCGGCGAAGGATCGGACTGCGCCCGATCCGTCGAGCAGACGACGGGGGGCGCGTATGTCCTCTCCGGCTACACCTTCTCGATGGGCTCCGGCGACGGCGATGCGTTCCTGGCCGCTCTGGCCCCCTCGGGCGGATGCCCGCGCATCCGGGAGATCGCGGACGTCCCGTCCGACGCCACGGGCCTCGTGGAGATAACATGGATTCCCAGTTTCTACGACGACCCGGCGCTCGAGAACGCGGTAAGATGCTACAAGATATGGCGGAGAGTGAAGCAGCCGGTCATCAGCCTGGGCGCGGCGCCCGCGGGCGGAGGCGGAGCGGCCGACCGGCCCGCCAGCCGTCACCGCCTGCCGGATGACGGGGCGCTGTGGGAAATCGTCGGCTGCGTGCCGGCAACATCGGACTCGATCTACGCCTGCATCGCGGCGACGGACTGCGGCCCCGCCCGCCCAAGGCGCTGCGAGGGCTGTTTCTTCGTGTCCGCGCACATGGGCGCTCCCGGGCGCTGCTTCCGATCGCCCACCGCATGCGGCTCCTCCATCGACGACCCGGCGGAATCCCCGCCTCCCGGGGTCGGCGACAGCGGCCGGACGGACGGAGGTCTCTGCATCGACGGACCCCGGGCGGCCGGCCGCGGCGCGCGCATCGCTTTCGAGATGCCCGAGGAGGGACGCGCGACCATCGAGATATTCAGCGTGACAGGCAGGAAAGTCGCCGGCTTCGTCACCGGCCCGCTCGAGGCGGGGACGCACTCCATCGACATCACCGACCTCGGGCCCGCGGCCGCCCGGCTCGCCCCGGGCGCCTACCTGTTGCGCGTACGCGGCGGGTCCGCGACGGAAACCGGCAAGCTCATCGTCCTGAGATAGAAAGCCGGGAACTTTCCCCACAGGATCGGTATAATGAGACAGGGCGCCGATCGGCGGGAGACCCCATTTTGAGCTTGCTTCCCCTTCAGTCGGACTCTTAGTCTAATGAAGGCGTACACCCTGCTGACCTCGACAACCGACCGGAGACGGCCGAGATGCCGGAGCACGAGAGCGAACACATCGACGAAACGCGGTCATTCAGCGTCCTGTCGCCCGGGACCAGGGTATCCGGATTCAAGGTCATCGGGAAGATCGGCGCCGGGGGGATGGCCGAAGTCTACCTGGCCGAGGACACCGCCCTCCACCGCAAAGTCGCCCTCAAGTTCCTGCTCGAGCAGCATGCTTCCGAACCCGAGATCAAGGCGAGATTCGCCCAGGAAGCGCGCGCCGCGGCCAACCTCAGCCATCCCAACATCATAACCATACACGAGGTGGCGGAGTACAAGGGGCGTCCCTACATAGCCATGGAATACCTCCCCGGCGGGACGCTCAACCGCCTGGTCTCCGGGCGGGAACTCTCTTTCAAGGAGATCATCGACATAGCCGTCGATGTCGGCAAAGGCCTCGCCAGCGCACACGAGGCCGGCGTGGTCCACCGGGACATAAAACCCCAGAACCTGCTGCTCGACAAGGACCGACGGGTGAAGATAGCCGACTTCGGGCTGGCCAAGGTCAAGGGCGGTTCCAAGATCAGCACCGGCGGCTCGACCTTCGGCACGATGGCCTACATGTCGCCCGAGCAGATGCGGGGCGAGGACGTGGACCGCCGCTCCGACATCTTCTCCTTCGGCGTCGTGCTCTACGAACTTGTCGCCCGGCGCCAGCCCTTCAAAGGCGACAACGCCGCCGCCATCATCAACTCCGTGCTCAACGAGTCTCCCGAGCCGCTCGCCCGCTACAAGGCCGGCGTCCCGGACGGCCTGGCGCGGCTGATCGAGAAGGCGCTCGCCAAGGACAAGGCGGAGCGGTACCAGCACATGGACGAAGTCGTGGCCGACCTCAGGCGCATCAGGAAGAACCTCGATGCCGCGGGCGGCGGGCGGGTTCCAGTGCGGACGCACCAGGGCCGGCCGAAGCGGAGGATGCTGGCGAGATTCGTCCCCGCCGCGGTGGTCGCCGCCCTCATTCTCATGTTCTTCGTCTTCGAACCCTTCAGACTGGAGATGGGGCCCGAGCACGAGGCCCTGGCCAAGGGGAACCTGCTCGCCGTCATGTACTTCGACAATCTGCCCGACCCCGGCGACACCAACAAGTACTCCAGGATGATCACCAGCCTCCTCATAACCGACCTCTCCAACTCCGATTACCTTCACGTCGTCAGCCGCCAGAGGCTGTACGACATCCTGAAGCTCATGGGCAAGGAGGGCGTCACCGCCGTGAACAGGAGCATAGCCGGCGAGGTCGCCGACCGCGCCGGGGCCAGGTGGATACTGACGGGAGACATCCTCCAGACGGAGCCGACCATAGTCCTG
The DNA here is from genome assembly GCA_025774425.1 of bacterium. GTDB lineage: Bacteria > Arandabacterota > Arandabacteria > Arandabacterales > JALGWA01 > JALGWA01. Next base: position 6,995 of record JALGWA010000070.1, on the reverse strand, counting down.
ACCTCTGAGGTGTCCTCCGCGGAGACGGGGGAAATCCTGGCGACCCACCGCATCGACGGCGCCGAGGGCGAGGACCTCTTCGCCGTGGTCGACCGGCTGAGCGCCGCGATCAAGGAGAGCCTGGCTCCACATGAGCGCCTGGCGGCCGAAACCGACAGGCCGGTGGCGGATGTCACAACCCACTCGCCCGAGGCCTACCGCTGGTACCTCGACTGCCTCCACTACAGCGAGCAACTCTACTGGGAAGAAGCCGAAGCAGCATACAAGAAGGCCATCGAATACGACTCGACGTTCGCCATGGCGTACTACCGCCTGGCCGCTGCGAGCACGGGGGAAAAGCGGAAGGAGCTCGCCGCCAGGGCGGCCAGGTATGCCGACCACGCGAGCAAGAAGGAGCGCATGTACATCGAACAGCTCCGGGCCGTGGCCGACGGCAAACCCGACGAGGCTGTGGACATCCTGGAAAAGCTCACCGCCGAATACCCCGAAGAGAAGGAAGCCCTCTTGAGCCTGGGCGGCTATTACGGAACATACCGCCGCGACAACGCCAAGGCCGTCGAATACTACCGCAAGGTCATCGAGATCGATCCGCTCTACAAGTTCGCCTACAACCTGTTGGCCTACAAGTACAATGAAATGGGCGACTTCGAGAACATGCTCTGGGCCATCAACAAGTACGTGGAGCTCGCCCCAGACGAGGCCAATCCCTATGACTCGCGGGGCGACCTCCTGGCGCGGAACGGCAGGCTCGACGAGGCCATACAGTCATACAGGAAAGCCATCGAGATCAAGCCCGACTTCTACTACTCCGTAGAGAAGCTGGGCCACATGTATCTCTACAAGCGCGATTACGACAAGGCCGCCGAGTATTACTCCGTGCTTTCATCGGCCGGCTCGCCGGTCTGGCGCGCGAAAGGCCGGGAGTGCATCGCCTTCATCTTCATGCACCAGGGCAAACTCGACGAGGCGCTCGAGGTGCTGGATGCCGGCATAACCGCCGACAAGATGGAGCGGGGAGGCAAGGCCGCGACCGCCGGGAAGTTCTTCCACAAGTCCATGATCTATATGGAGAAAGGCGAGATCGGCAAGGCCGTCGAGGAATACGAGCACGGCATGCGGGTCGAAGCCGAGCAGCAGCCGGACAACGCGGGCACGGGGCACGGCATGTACTGTTACCTGCTGGCCCTCGCCGGGCGCGACGATGAGGCCGAAGCGGAGTATGAGAGACTCCAGGACGAACTCGAGGGCAAGGGCGACATGTACGATCCCAAGCGCCTCATGGCCATGGCCCTCAAGGAGCATGCCGCCGGAAACGCGGGCGCGGCCGCCGACCTGGCGATGCAGGCCTTCGAGACTATTCCCGGCTCCCTGCGAACGGCGGACTTCGGGACGAAGTACTTCCTCGGGCTGACGCTTCTCGACGCCGGGCGCCTCTCCGACGCCGTGCGGGTGTTCGAGGGCATGCTTGCCTCATACGACGAGAGGCGGGCCTCCCTCCCCGTATGGTCCGTGAAATGCCATTTCCACCTCGCGAGGGCTTACGAGATGTCCGGCTGGAATGACAGGGCCGCCGAGCAGTATGAGAAATTCCTCGATATCTGGGACAACGCCGACCCGGACATCCCCTCAGCCGACGAGGCCAGGCGCCGCCTCGCGGATCTCGAGAGAGCCTCCTGATCCGATCACATCCTCCCGCCCGCGCGGCGTCCACGCCGCCCCCTCCAGCCCCCGTCCATTACTCCCAAATTCCTCGCATTAGCGCTCAAAATCTGCTATAATTTCCGCCGTTCCCGCGATGCACGGGACATGGAGGATGTTGGGGACCATGCCCCGCTTCGCGCCATACCCTTGAACAGGGAGGTTCCCCGTGAAGAAGATATCACTGCTCGTCCTTGTGTCCGTCTTGTTTCTCGCCTCGCCCGGTCCGGCGGCCGAGTCCGCGTATGTCCCGTTCCGGCAGGCGACCGCGCGAGTGGAGGCCGCAGCCCGAGTCATCTCGTCGTCGCCCGGCGAGGTAATGATCGAGATCGACGTCCCCGGCTTCCACATCGGCGAAGTCCAGGCCGGCGGCCGCCGCTTCTCGCGCATCGAGATCGCGGGCTGCGGCACGACGATACGAGTGGGAAAGGCCGCCTTGCCGGTCCTGAGAAAGGCCGTCGAAATCCCGCAGGGCGCGGTCGTCGAAGTCGAGACAGTCGCCAGGGCCGCGCGGTCCTATGACCTCCGCGACCTGGATGTCCCGCAGCTCGTCCGCCCCGTCCAGGAGCCGGTGGAGAAGATCCCCGGCGCCCGCGAGGCGGCCCCGTTCGCTTTCTCAGACGACTTCTACGCCTCGGCGGCCCTCTACCCCGGCTTCGATGCGCGCGTCGCGGAGATCGGCCAGATGCGCGGCCACAGGTTCGCCATGCTCGAGGTCGCACCGGTCCGGTACAGCCCGGCGGTCGGGCGGATCGAGGTCGTCGAACGGATCACCCTCAGGCTCAAGCTCACCGGCGGAGACGAGGCGCTGACACGCGAGACGATCAACCGCTACTACTCCCCCGGCTTCGAGAGAGCCGCGGCGGCGGCGCTCCTGGGCTACCGCGAGCCGACCGTAAAGGCGGTCCCGCAGCTCCCCGTCGGCTATCTCATCATCACCGGCCCGGCCTACGCCGACGAGATCCAGCCGCTGGCCGACTGGAAGACCGCCAAGGGTTACCTGGC
>JALGWA010000070.1:0-4287 GCA_025774425.1 bacterium | reverse complement strand
GTTACCTGGCGACCGTCACGACGACCTCGGACATCCCCGGCGGCGCTACGACGACGGCCATCAAGGACTACATCAAGGACGCCTGGGAGAACTGGACCATCCCTCCCAGCTTCGTGTTGCTCGTGGGCGACGTCGCCGACATACCCAACTGGACCGGGTACGGGACCGACAATCCGCCGACGGATCTCTACTACGCGACCATGACGGACCCCGACTACATCCCCGACCTAGGCATAGGCCGCTTCTCCGTGGCGGCCGAGGATGAGGTCACCTACCTCGTCGACAAGACCATCGAGTACGAGAAGAGGACGTTCCCGGGTACGGCCTGGCTCAAGAAGGCCGTCTTCATGGCGTCCGAGGACAACTACTCCATCACCGAGGGAACCCACAACTACGTGATCTCCAACTACCTCGACCCGGCCGGTTTCTCGACCGACAAGCTCTACTCGCACACTTACAGTGCGACGACACAGCAGGTCCGGGACGCCTTCAACGCCGGGCGCGTGCTGGGCATCTACTCGGGCCACGGCGCCGAGACCTACTGGGCCGACGGCCCCCCGTTCTACCAGAGCGACGTCGAGGGCCTCACCAACACCGGCATGTACCCCTTCGTCCAGAGTTACGCGTGTTACACGGGCAGGTACACGACCTCGGAATGCTTCGCCGAGACCTGGACGCGCCAGGAAGGCAAGGCCGGCATCGCCTTCTGGGGCTCCTCGGTCACGTCGTACTGGGACGAGGACGACGTTCTCGAGAAGCAGGTCTTCAAGGCGCAGTTCGACGACGGCCTGACCTGGGTATCCGGCATGTTCGACCAGGGCAAGTGGGGCCTCTACGAATACTACAGCGGCGGCGGTTCGACGCAGCGCTACTACGAGATGTACAACGTCTTCGGCGACCCGTCGGTCGACGTCTGGACCGACGCGCCCGCGCCGATGGCCGTCACCCACGACGGCGTCCTACCCGTGGGCGCGACGACCTACACGGTCGAGGTGGCCGACGCCAAGGGGCCCGTGGCCGACGCCCTGGTATGCCTGGATAAGCCCGGCGATGTCTACGAGACGGCCTATACCGACGCCACGGGCGAGGCCGTGCTCGCGCTCGACCCGGCGCCGTCCTCCGTCGGCGACATGGACCTCACCGTGACGAGACACAACTACGATCCCGCCTTCGAGGTCGTACAGGTCATCGTCCCCGCCTTCGTCACCATAGATCCCGACACCATCGAGGTCGAGACGCCGACGGCCGTCACCGTGACCGTGCTGGATACCGCCCTCGTCGACACGACCGACGCGGCCGGCGAGGCCGTGATCACCGTCGATGCGCCTTACGGCGAGGACCTCTCGGTGGTCGGGCGCGAGATAGGGCAGACGTATGACATGTTTACCGAAATCATACACGTCACGGGAGCCGTGGCGCTTCCCGGGCCCGGCGTCGACGCGGAGGTGCCGGAGGTGGGGCTCACGGGCGCCCTCACCCCGCATTACAAGGGCACTCTGACGGGCTACTCCGGCCATGCCGGGCTCGACATCTTCGCCGCCGGCGGAGGCGTGGACACATCCGCGACATCTGCGACCGACTCGGTCTTCCTCGACGTCACACCCGCCTCGACCGGAGACATGACCGTCGTGCTGGCCTGGCCGGGCTACGAGGTGTACACGGAGACTGTTCCCATAGTGGAAGTCTTCGGAACGCTCGCGGGCGTCGTGCGCGACGAGGTGACGGCCGATCCGATCGCCGGCGTCCTGGTCGAGGTTTACACCGCCGGCGCGGACACCTCGACGACGTCGCCCGTGTTCGCGGTGACGAGCGGCGGCGACGGCTCCTACGCATCGCCGGACAGCATGCCCGTGGGCCATTACGATGTTTACGCGAGCGAGTTCGGCTACCTCGGCTACTCGGACTCCTTCATGGTCCGCCACGGGGCGAACACCCATGACATCGACATGACCCCCGCGCCCTCCGGCATCGTCTCGGGCGTCGTCGTAGAAGACGGCACGGGGACGCCCATCGGCGCCTCCATCGAGATATTCCGCTCGGACGATCTCTCGCTCTACTCGACCGCGCAGTCCGATTCGTCGACGGGCGCATACGCTACAGCCGGCCTGCCCTACTTCACCTACCTCTTCCGGGTTCGCGCCTCGCACTACATGACGCACAACGAGTACGTAACGGTCGACGAGGCGACCGAGACCGTGAACTTCGCACTGACGCCGACTGAAGGCAACATACTCGTCGTAAACGACGACGACGGCTCCAAGTCGCGCGAGGCCAAGATTGGCCGCAAGGGCGGCATGTCCGCTCTCGCCACGGCGACGGCCGACCGGCCCGCAGGCAAGTCCGCCGCGGAGATCGCGGCCGACCTCGAGGCCATCGGCTACGATGTCACGACCGAGACCTCCGCCTCCACCGACCCGGGCACGTGGTCCGACTACGACCTCGTCGTATGGAGCTCGGGCGACGACACGGCGCCCGTCTCGGCGTCGTCCTACAGGTCGAACCTCAACCAGTACGTCGCCGCCGGCGGCAAGCTGATAATAGAGGGCGGCGAGATCGGGTACGACGCCGCGGGCTACCCCGGCTATCCCAACTTCGCCGATACGACGCTTCACGTCGTCGACTGGCAGCATGACTCATCGGGCGATCTCACGCTGGCCCTCCCGTCCCATCCCGTCGCGACGACGCCCAACACGCTGCCGGCGACGCTCACCATGACCTACGCGGGCTACGGCGACCAGGACGCCCTGGTACCGGCCTCCGGCGTCGCGATCGTGTACGACTGGAGCAGTTACGCGGGCCAGGGCGGGGTTCTCGTCTACGACGACACGCCGGACCCGCTGTCGGCGCAGATCATCTTCTACTCCTTCAACTACGCCGCCGTCACCGACGCCGACGGCCGGCGCGACCTCCTGGAAAACTCGGTGGTCCACCTGCTCACCGAAGAGGCCGCGCCCACCGGCATGATGAGCGGCCACGTATACCTCTACGGCGAAGACGACCACTCGGGTGTCGTAGTGGACAACGGCGCGGGCCGCGCGGACACGACCGACGCGGCGGGCTACTGGAGCATCGACGCCCTCCACAACGGCACCTATCACGTAACCGCCGCCAAGCCCGGATACGCCGACTCGACGAGGGTCGTGGAAATCACGGGAGGCGGAGCCGTGACCGACGTCGACTTCACGCTCTACCAAGTGCTGGAGTACTACGACAGCCCGGCCGCGGCCATCCCGGACAACGACGCGTCAGGCAAGCGCTTCTACATCGACGTGACCGCCGACGCCGCCCTCAAGGAGGTCGACTGCTACGTCGACATCACCCACACCTACACGGGCGACCTCATAGTCGAGCTGACCTCCCCACTCGGCACGACCGTCCGCCTCCACGACAGGAGCGGCTCGGGAACCGACGACATACTCGCCTGGTACGACTCGGACACCGAGCCCGACGGGCCCGGCGCCATGGCCGATTTCGCGGGAGAGGTCCCGGAGGGGAAGTGGGAACTCTGGGTGAGCGACAATGCAGGCGGCGACACGGGCGTCTTGAATACCTGGGGCCTGCGCTTCTCGTTCGCGCCCGACGTCGCGGGTGCGGACAGGAGCGACGTCCCGGCCATGCACTTCCTCGCGCAGAACAGCCCCAACCCGTTCGGCCAAGGGACGCGCATACGCTTCGGGCTTCCGAGGGCCGAAGAGGTGGCGCTGGCCGTCTACAATGTAGAAGGGCGCAGGGTCGCCGTGCTGGCCGCGGGATGGCATGAACCGGGGACATACACGGTCGAATGGGACGGCAAGGACGCAAGCGGCCGGCGCGCGGCGAGCGGGATCTACTTCTACCGCCTGCGGACGAGCTCCTTCGACAGGACGAGGAAGATGCTGCTCGTGAGATAGGGGCCTATGTCCTCCCGCGTTCCGTCGAGAGTGCCGTCGTCGCGACATAGGTTCCGGCCATCAGCCCGCAACTCGACGGAAGTGGAAGGAGGGCTGGGAAGGTCAGGGGTCCGCAAGCTTCGCGGCCACGCCGACCTGGCCGAACGCTGGATACTCGTAAGCCAACTCAATCACCGCCTCCTCGATGCCCTCGGGTATATCCCGCCGACCAAGTTCGAGGAAGCGTACTACAAGAGGCAGCAGGCTCCAGCCACGCCGGCTGGAGTCACATAACTGAGGCTCCGGAAAAACCGGGGCGGTTCAGTCAACCGAAGTCGTGAATCCCGGCAAACCCATCTGCCTGAGAGCCCAATGGTAACAGGAGCACACAGATGACTAGGGATAATAGTAGCGCGCA